>PBDC01000054.1 GCA_002717185.1 Rhodospirillaceae bacterium | reverse complement strand
TTGATCTCTTGCTGAAGACTGCAGCAGAGGCCCGCAAGAAGTACCCAACGACCCGGACTTACGGGAAGTAGACTGACTTAAGCGAAATCGCTTTCAGAATGTAAGTTCTGAAATGTGCGCTGATTGGGGCCCTGCACGTAGTACAGGGCCCCAATTGCTTTTGAAGGACGGATGCGTTGCCGAAAACGCATTTATCTTGGAAGAAGGCTACGTGTGAATACACGAGATTATAATGACCCACGACCGTCGCTTTTAGGCCAACATTTAGCTAGGTCTAAATTAGCGATATGGCGGTCTCGTCTATTACGAATTCGAAAACACACCTTTATGGAACGTGCGAAATGACTGATCGAGATAGTTGTTCCAGAAACTTATCTTTATTCCCCGATTATCGATACGAAGCGTCCGGAGCTTTAAATTAAGTGCGACAGGTGTCGAGAGCATCTTAGTGTGCCAATGCTGTTACATGCATAATCGAAATCTATTTGTGGGTAGTCATATGTCTAAATCTTCGTCTGATGTGATCGCTCGACTTGATGCAGTGGTCGATGATTTCTGCCATCGGGTCCGTTTTTTCCACGAGCCATTTACGGAGGCGCGGGCGCGAATGTTCGTGCGGCAGCACCGGCTTAATACACGGCAACGCAATTCGGTATTGAAGCTGAAGGTAGCGGCTAACACGCCAGACTGGGATCTGAGGCTCGACATTATCGGCGCCTGCGCTGAAGAGATCATTGCTGACAATCAGTTTTTCGATGGAAAAGCGCATTGGCAGGTGCTGCAGGAACTGGGTGAGAGGATCGGCATGGATAGTGCGGACATCACCGGCGCCGAACCACTACCGACAACCAAGGTTTGCTGGTATGCCTGGGATGGGCTGATGGGCAACCGGCACTGGTTATTGGGATTAATCGGTAATACCTGTGCTGAACGAGCTAATATTCCAGGTTACGGGCCGGCAGGCCTGCGCGAGCATGGCTGGTTTGGAATGGAGCGGTTACGTTGGCAAGAGATGTTTGGACTGGCCGACGAAGGGCTGCTCTTCTTCTCCAAGCATGAAGAAGCGGATATTCTTCACTCTGATATGGGCTGGAAAACTGTGGCAGAACACGCAGCTGACTTGCATATGGAGGACGCGGTCGTTCAGGCTTGCATCGACAATTTGCAGGTCTGGGAAATTTATCTCAATGGCATCGGCGACGGTGCGGATAAGCTAGGCTAGGGTTATTCAGCTGCGACGTCGCTGTCGCGGTTTGTCCCAAACCCGGCATTGGCGCCGAGCAGCGAGGGTTCGAGCTTCAGGTCTTCCTGCCAAAGCAGGCTCTCTGTCGCGAGATGCAGTGGCTGGTCTTGTACCGTCAGTTCGTAGACGACTTCATCGTAAGAAGCGTGGTTGTGCACCGCCCATCCAGGTGCGGAAAGCATCAAATCCCCAGCTTTCCACTCGGTGACCTCACCCTCGACGGTACTGCGGCCGCTGCCATGAAAATAGTAGTTGATGGCGGCCGATGTGTGACGGTGTGGCCGGTCGACAATCTTTGGCGGGCGCATTGTCATAGTAGCGAAGAAACTGGGCGTGCAGCCGTTGGTGCGGCCCGTCATGGGGTTGTACATCATGTAAAGTCGTCGCCCGACATAGTCTTTTCCAAGGGATTCTAGCCGGTCGATCTTTTCCTTCACCTGCTCCCAAGGCCAGTGTAGCGCCTTGGACACAACAGCTTCCGGGTTGATCAACGTTTCGTAGGGCATCAACCAGGCCCCTTCATCGCTGAGCTGGAATGTACCATATGGGCTCTGCATGCGAGGGTCGTGGCGGCCTTTTTCTTCGCCATATTCGAGTTCATCGCTCTCCCGTGGCGGACTTTCATCAACGGCATAAACGTTCAGCTTTTCCAGAAAAGCTGCATTGGAATAGGTCAGTCTGACCTGCAATTCGTCGGTTAGGTTAACGTGTTCGTAGGCCGTGTAGGACGGGTGGTTCCAGACATCGTATTGGTTGAACCGGATCGTTTTACCGGCGACTTCCGTTTGGCCGGCGCCCTGTATGCAAAAATTGACCTCGGTCGCGTTGTGTCGGAATGGTGCTGTGCGTTCGCCCGGCTTCAAAACGTTGAGCGACAATGTAATCCCCGGAGCCAGACCCAATCCCGGAGCTGTCGCACGAGGATGGACAAAGAGGCTCTGCCGGCGGCCATTTTCCGGTATTGGCAAATCGGCCAGTCGCTCAATCTCGGTGTCAATCTCTTCCTTGGTAATAACGAGGGCTGGCCAAAGGTTCTGCTCTTGCTCAACAGATTGACCGGTACGATCAAGCAATTTTATCTTTTCGTTGCTTACCATGGCTATCTCTCTAATCGCTTTAGCTTGTCAAACGTACTCGATGCTCTGTCTACATTCCCATGTATTGTTGGCAACATCAAAACATGTTCGGTTTAAAGCGTCGGTTTGGGAAAACGCGGTGTATTTATCAATCCAGAAAAGGCCAGAGGCATCCGGTAATAATTGGTCTCTGCATGAGGTGGGTGATGGTTATGGCGGTGCTATAACTGCTGAAAAGACCGAACAACGAAAAGATACGAATGACGGCAAAGCGCGATATTCACCGCGGCTTAATATTGTTGGCGGTATCTATGTGCACCATGTTGTACGCCGTCACACAAACCATCGTGAACGTCGTTTTGCCGCAGCTTCAAGGTGCGTTGTCAGCGACTCCAGAACAAGTTTCCTGGGTTATAACTTTAAACGTTATCGCTACAGCTGTTGTGACGCCGTCGACAGGTTGGATGGCGGCACGCTGGGGTCAGCGTAAGGTTATCATCTGGTCCATCATTGGATTTTCTGTCAGCTCGCTGTTATGCGCTACGGCAGAGGCTCTTGTGCCGCTGCTTATCTATAGAATTGGGCAGGAGGCGTTTGGCGCACCGTTGGTGCCGCTTTCCCAGGCAATCATAGTGGCAGTTTACCCACCGGAACGGCGCGCTTTCGCGCAAGGTGTTTTTGGTATTGCAGTTGTAATTGGCCCCGCAATAGCGCCAGCGCTCGGTGGTTACCTAGCAGAAGAATATAACTGGCGTTTTGTATTTATTCTAATTTTGCCTATGTGCGCTGCAACGCTGCTAGCGTGCTGGCTTTGGGTGCATGATGCAGGCGGTCGTTCTGTGATACGGCTCGATTGGTCCGGTTTTCTTTTGTTCTCGATAGCCATTACTTGTGGGCAACTGATGATGGATCGCGGTGAGAGGGCGGATTGGCTGGAATCATACGAAATTTGGTCTTATCTGGCTTTGATTGTCGTATCACTTTGGATGTTCCTGGTTCACTCGATGACGACAGATAACCCCTTCATAAATCCAAAATTATTCAGAGATCGGAATTTCAGCATCGGGGTATTTTTGGTGTTCGTATATGGCATGTTGAATATTACGCCGACTGTAATGATACCAACGATGTTGCAAAATTTAATGGGTTATCCAGATTCGATGATCGGTATTTTGCTGGCCGCCCGAGGTTTTGGAATGGCAATTGGCTTTTTTATCGTTGCGATAATTGCCAGGTTAGATCCCCGAATTGGTATCATATTTGGCTTTATGGCTATCGGTTTATCGGGCTGGAATATGGCACTATTCACGGTCGAAGTTGATCCGTGGACGGTTGGTTGGAACGTAATTTTACAAGGGGTTGGCTCTGCCGTTTTGTGGGTTCCACTATCAATTGTCGCTTTTGCCACTTTACCATTAAAGTTATTGCCTGACGCCTCGTCGATTTTTCATTTGCTTCGCAATTTTGGCAGCAGCATTTTTATTTCAGTTAGCGTTTTAACCGTTTCGCGCACAGGTAAAATTAGTTATTCGGAATTGTCAGAGAATATCACTGTATACACCGATGTTTTTCAATTGCCGCAAGTAATGGGCCGTTGGGGGGTCGATACCTTGGAAGGCCTTACTGCGATCGGCTCCGAGGTCAGCCGCCAAGCCTTGATGGTTGGCTATACAAATGCTTTTGCCCTATACGCGATGGTCTCTTTTGCGGTTATCCCCCTGATGTTGCTAGTTAAGATCAAGCATGAGTAGACAATTAGTTTGTTCCAGACCGTTGATCTCCGCCATTCGATGAGAACTTGTCTGTCATCTGCCAAAAGGCAATTGCAGGATTACATTGGTATCTGTGGCAAGATAAGTCTCTTTAAGTAATATAAGGCCCTTTTATCCAACAACGAACCAAGTCACATGGTTGAGGCCCGTCCCGTTCCGCGCGGATTAATACTGATGACGGCGTCTATGTGCACCATGCTGTATGCCGTTACGATTACAATTGTTAACGTTGTATTGCCGCAATTGCAGGGCGCACTTTCCGCTACTCCTGAACAAGTTTCTTGGGTAGTAACGTTTAATGTAATTGCGACAGCTGTCGTTACGCCGGCAGCTGGTTGGATGGTATCCCGTTGGGGGCATCGGAACGTTTTAATTTGGTCGATCGTCGGTTTCTCAATTAGTTCTCTGCTTTGCGCGACTGCCGACTCTTTAGTACCTTTACTTATATATCGTGTCGGCCAAGGGGCGTTTGGAGCTCCTTTGATGCCGTTATCGCAGGCGTTAATTGTTGCTGTATACCCAAAGGAACGTCAGGCCTTTGCACAAGGTGTATTCGGTGTTTCTGTTGTAATTGGTCCTGCCATAGCACCTGCATTGGGTGGCTATCTTGCGGAAGCCTATAACTGGCGTTTTGTCTTTATTTTAATTTTACCAATGTGTGCCATGACACTGGTGGCGGCCTGGCTATGGTTGCGCGACACAGGAAGCCGGTCAGCTATACGCCTTGATTGGACAGGGTTTCTATTATTCTCAGTTGTCATCACCTGCGTGCAGCTGATGATGGATAGGGGTGAACGCGAGGATTGGTTAGATTCTTATGAAATTTGGTCTTATATGGTGCTCATTGCAGTGGCGCTATGGATGTTCCTCGTACATACGTTAACGACGGATAATTCATTTTTTAACGTGCAGTTATTTAAAGATCGAAATTTTAGCATTGGTATCTTTCTCGTTTTTATCTACGGGATGCTGAATATTACGCCGACTGTAATGATCCCAACAATGCTCCAAAATTTAATGGGTTATCCGGATTCCATGATAGGCATTATTTTGGCCTCGCGAGGGGCGGGAATGGCTTTAGGCTTCTTAGTAGTTGCAAAAATTGGCAAGTTTGACCCACGGATCGGCATGATTATTGGGATCACGGCAATTGGCTTGTCGGCCTTGAATATGGCTTTGTTTACTCTCGATGTTGATCCATGGACCGTTACTTGGAATGCGATATTGCACGGTATCGGCTCAGCTATTCTATGGGTGCCCTTGTCGATGGTGACATTCGCAACATTGCCCGTATCTCTGCTGCCGGATGCTTCTTCAATTTTCCATTTATTGCGTAATTTTGGGAGCAGTATTTTTATCTCTGTCTGTGTTCTGACTGTTTCGCGTACTGGCAAGATAAGTTATTCAGAATTATCAGAGAATATTACGGCGTTCTCGGATGTTCTCCGTTTTCAGCAAGTTATGGGACACTGGTCGTTTGATACAGTGGAGGGGCTTTCAGCACTTGGTTCGGAGGTAAGTCGCCAGGCATTAATGGTCGGCTACTCAAATTCTTTCTTGCTATATTCGTTAGTATCGTTTGCTGCTATTCCGCTTATGCTGATGGTTAAAATAAAGCGGAACCCTATCTAAGCTAGTCTGACTAGGTAGGCCGTTCTCCAGCGATAGTTACGCGATGCATTACGCGCCGTTTCCCGTGATAATTGTTCAACGCATAATGTTGTGTACATCTATTGTCCAAAAGGGCTACCGAGCCTCTACGCCAATGAAACTGGCACGTGTTCTCAGGTCGAGTAGCATGCTTCTTAAGATAACTTAAAAGCGGTCGACTTTCCTCGACGGTCATCCCCTCAAAACGGCGAATGGCGATGCCACTGATAAAAAGAGACTTACGTCCAGTTTCTGGGTGGATGCGGATAAGGGGGTGAACGGTTTCGGACGCAGCGTTGTCCATCATCTTAACGTCCATAGACTTGCTGAACTGCGCTTGTCTCTTCGTGACCTCGCTGTCCGAGGGACCGTAGGAGCGTTCGCCGGTAAAGACAGCGTTAATTCCGTCTAGCGTCCGTTTCATGCCCTGAGAGAGGGTATCGTAGGCTCGATACATGTTGACAAAGATCGTATCGCCCCCTGCCTCCGGGACTTCCAGCGCGTATAAGATTTGTCCCATCGGTGGTTCAGTATGAAACGCGACGTCGCTGTGCCATATACCACCGAAGTTTGCAGCCCTGTCAGTCGCTTCCTTGATTACCGGCAGGACCTCGGGGTGGCTCTCAAGGCCCTTTGCGTATCGATGAGTTTCCACGTCGCCGAATTTGCGCGCGAAGGCGAGGTGCTGGTCGGGTGTAATACTTTGGTCACGGAAGAAGATAACCAGATAATCGTGCAGCGTCTTCTGGACCGCAGCGAATGTCACATCGTCTAAATCATGCGATAGGTCGATACCGTGAATTTCCGCGCCAAGTGCGCCGGCGATCGGTTTAATGTCCAACGCCGTCATTGAAAGCTCTCCCGCTTACGCGCTGCGAAGAACGCCGCCGGCTAATGCACCTGTATGTTCCCCGTTGGCCATGAAGTGTTGGCCATTGACGAACATGTTGATGTAGCCATCGGCTTTTTGAATGTACCTACCGGCACCTGCTGGAAAGTCGTGCACGAATTCCGGCCCGTACAGTCGCAAATCTTCGAAGTCGATAATGTTAATATCCGCTTGCATGCCCGGTCTAAGAGTGCCCCGGCCACGGATGCCGTACAGCGCAGCGGGTTCGCCAGTCAGCATGTAGATCGCTGTTTCGATCGAGAACTTCTTTTTCTCTCGAACCCAGTAGGTGAGGAAGTTAGTTGGTAAACTTGCGTCCATGATCATGCCACAATGTGCGCCGGAGTCGCCTAGGCCAAGCACCACGTTGGGATCATCCAGCATCCGTTCCACGGCATTCATTTCCTGGTTCAAAAACGGGAAGTTGAACAGGGTCAACCCGTCGTCCAAAAGCGACAACTCGATGAATGCATCTGGTGGGCTCATGTTCAGCCGGGCCGCATGCGTTGCCAAGCTGTCTGAGGGCGCGTGGTCATAGCGCGGGTTATCGTGTGAGAGTACAAACAGGTCGGCCCATTCCATTGGCGGCATATTGTCGAGTGACTGGCGAACCATTTCTGCTCGATATTCTGTGTCGCGCAGTTTGCCAAGTTTTTCGGAAAGGGTCAGCCCTCGCAGCGCACGCCAGGCTGGTGCCCGGTCAAACGGGGTACGGTTTTGGAATCCAAACAGCACGCCGATGCCTCGAGTCGTCGATTGCGCCTTGATATTCGCGCCGGCCTGAACGCTCTCGGTCAGCGCGTCGAGCGCGTACTGATAGCCTTTCGGAACTTGGCGGTTCTGCGCGAGATTGAATAAAACGGTTCGACCGGTTTCCCGGCTTATTTCATTCATCCAGATCATCTCGCGACGCAGGTTCTCACGCATGTCCTCTTCGTTCTCACCGGTAAGGCCGCCAGATGCAGCCTCGACTAGCCCGCGGTTCTGTTCCTTCAAGGCGGAGCAAATTCCCTTGAGCTCTTCGTGGGTTGCGTAAGTGCCGGGGACTTTCTCACCGTCGGGTGTCAGGTGTAGCGGGGTACGAGAAGTCGAAAAGCCGAGAGCCCCGCCGGCAATCGCTTCGGCGACGGTGTCGTGCATAGCGGCGATCTGTTTCGCACTGGCTGGCTTATTCTCTAGGGCTTCTTCTCCCATAGCGTAAAGGCGCACCGCGCAGTGGCCGACTAAGCCACCTACGTTGACGCCCTTTGGGAGCTTGTCGAGCTCCTGCAGATACTCGCCATAGGTCTCCCAGGTCCAGGGCATGCCGATATCAATACTCTTAGCAGGGACATCTTCGACCGATTCCATTAGGCGTGCGAGATAGAGCCGATCGTCCGGTTTGCAGGGCGCAAAGGTGACACCGCAATTGCCCATTACGGCAGACGTCACCCCATGCCAGCAAGATGACGAGGCGATGGGGTCCCAGGTAATTTGAGCGTCGAGGTGGGTGTGGATATCCACGAAGCCGGGCGTAACCAGACAGCCTTCCGCGTCAAAGGTCTGACGGGCGGAGCCTTCAACATCGCCGATTGCGGCAATTTTGTCGCCGGAAATCGCGAGGTTGCCCTCAATGGCAGCGGCTCCAGTGCCGTCGACGATGGTGCCATTTTTGATCAATATATCGTAGGTCATATCTCACCCTATGGTTCACGAACCGACACTCTGGGAGCATTATGCATCGTCCGTGCACATCGGAATAGTGCAGCATGTCCATGATACCTTGCTGCGTTGCTATTGAAGCGCTAATCCAATCAATGTGGCACTGGCTACCATTAACCTTTTAGATTGCGCATTTCTGTTGGGTGACTTTGAAATTTTCTTGGAGCTAAATTGAGCGATTTCGACGAAGCGTTTGATCTAGCACGAACACCAGCCAGTTCCGGCGTAAACATCAACTTTCGCGAAGGCGATCGGAGCGATGCGTTTCGTATTCATGTTAACGGTCGCATGGCACGAGTGGTCGCATATGCGGACGTGCCGGATACTAGGTTTCATTCGTAAAGGCGCTCGTTCGGCTTACGGTCCTGTTGATGATCCGTCCGTGCATCATCGCATAGTGAGGGCAAGCCGATTGTGAGTTTTCCCCTTGGAAGGAGGGGAAGTTCTTGAGCTGGGTTGGTAGTAGCCTCGCATTGGCTTCGGTATCGCTACCAGTGTTTGTCACAAGCTAAACGTGGCGACTTCGCTGGATGCTGATGTGACGGAAGCACACCTTGAAGGGTCGTTTGTACCATAATCGGTGGAAGTGCCGTATTTGAATTAGACACGATGGTAACGGGGATTGTTCTATTGAGACCACGAAACCACCACCTGCAATGTTGCCGCATCGCGCCTGGCGACAGTTTACCTGTTACCCGAAAAAACTAGGTCACGTTTCTCTAAGTTGGCTGTTACCCGGATGCCCATTACTCAGTTGTAAGCTCCGGTCTGCTTGGAGTGCGACGAGTATTGGGTCGAAGGGATGCCGAGATATTGCTGTCACCGTGAGTATGCGGGTGCCTGTCTTCGAGAGCCCGACGCAGAGAAATTTCGAGGACATTCACGCCTCGACGCCGACGCTTTTTGCCGCGCCGACAATCCCGTCCCAGACGCCGTCGCCAATGACTATACCGTTCGCTGCAGCGGACTTTGCCAATGTTGTCTCCCGCTCACCGGGCATGATTACTTTTTCGAAACCGGCGGCCGTCTTGGTGCCCCGCACGTGATCGACGAATTCTGCCGCTCGCTTGTTGTAGGTCGATCGGCTAAGGAATGCGTCAGCGCGGATTAAGATCATTAGCCAGTTGTACTCGACACAATCGCCCAGCATTGCATCCCCCATAAGTTCCGCGATGATACCTAGACCGCTGCCTTTAGGACCTGCTGCAGGTAGCAACGCTCCGCCATCGTAGTAGGCTTCCGGGTCCTGGGACTCGTCACCGTTCTTGTCGATAACGGCTCCTGGCGGCAGCAATTCGCCATTTGCCCGAGCGACTGCGACTTTACCAGTGGCAACGGTTGAAATAGCGAAATCGCAGACGACAGAATCTTTTGACTTGCCGGGAAGACCGAGTGTGTAAGGGTTCGTGCTCATGACTGGCTCGACGCCACCGAATGGAACTACATTGCCCCATTTTCGGCGACCGCCTCCGCCGAAACTGAGCGCCAGGAAACCTGCCTCGGCGGCTTGCTCTGCATATGCACCCATGCGGCCGGAATGGCCGCAATTAACAATGCCCGCTGCTGCGATACCGCAGGCTCCGGCGGTTTCAATCAGGGCGTCTGTGGCCGTTACCATGGCGACGATGCCGATCCCCTTAGAGCCATCTACATGCAATAGGCCGTCCCGCGGCGATGTCACGATAGGTTTGGCCTTTGGATCGATGACGTCGTTGGCGACCTCGTTTAAATAAAGTCCTAGCCGATTTACCCCATGTGACGACACGCCCTTCATCTCCGCGTCGACCAGATGCCGCGATACGATATCGGCATTGGTCACGGAAAACCCGCCAGCGGCCAGGCTGTCGCGAATTAACATGGTCAGATAGTTGGGTGACATCGGATCGGTCGGCATACGCTTTGGTCCAATCAACTGTGTGAGCTAAGGGTGATATCATACGCTAACGTGTGCGTTTTCTCTCCCTTGGATTCGGGAGGGGCTCGAGGCTACACTCAGAGCAGCAGGGAGGGCGCCTGGCGCTGTGGCCGCGCTCGATAATCATTCAGAAGAGGTCTGATAATGACGTACGAAAGCATGATCGCTGAAACGATCAAGATCACGGGGCATAATGGCGACGCTATTAACGCTTATACAGCGCGGCCGATGGGGGCAGGGCCCTTTCCGGGCGTAGTGTTGATCCATCATTTGCCAGGCTGGGACGAGACCTATCGCGAGTTTACCCGTCGGTTTGCCCATCACGGATATGCCGCGATCAGCCACAACCTTTATGACCGTATAGGTTACGGACCGTCCGACGATGTCGCCGCCAAGGCGCGTGCAGAAGGTGGTGTCTCCGATGACCAGATGGTCGGTGATACGGAAGGCGCTGTTCAATGGCTGCGCGCACAACCTTTTAGCAACGACAAGGTCGGTCTGATTGGCAGCTGCTCTGGTGGCCGGCAGGCCTTCCTGTATGCCTGCAAGCAGGATGACATTGATTGTGTTGTGGACTTGTGGGGCGGCCGAGTTGTTCAAGCCGAGGACGATCGTCCGGAAAAGCAGCCTGTGCAGCCGATCGATATGACGGGGGGCCTTTCTTGTCCGCTGCTCGGCATCTTCGGNAATGATGACCGCGCGCCCAACGTGGAGCAGGTNAATCAGCACGAAGAAGAGTTGAAAAAACATGGCAAGGACTACGAATTCCATCGCTATGACGATGCNGGCCACGGCATTTGGTACTACTACACGCCGCTCTACCGGGTCGAACAAGCAATGGACAGCTGGCAGAAGACCTTCGCCTTCTTCCAAAAGCATCTTTCGGCGTAACTGACATGTGTACCTCCATCGTTGAAATCGTCGACGCGGAAGGTAAGGGCAAAGACGGCAACGCCTGGTTCAAATTGAGCCAGGCGGTTGTCTGCTACGACCATCCGCACCATGCATTATTGGATGAAGCGATTACAATTGACTTCATGAATAACGGTAACGGTCCTGGCACACGAACTGCTGTCGAACTAACCCTGGAATCGGCGAAGGCGTTGCGAGGCGCACTTTCTCGTGCGATCGAACAGGCCGATGAGGAGCTAGTTGAGTTAAACACAAATATCCGTTCTGTTTGAGGGAGACAGATCGGTGAAGTTGACGGATGAGGAAAGGGCCATGCTCGCTGGCGAGCAGGGCGAGGCGCGTCGCTGGGCGACTGACCATCAGATCAAGGTTGGCGAAATGTTCGACGCCGTCGATCTGGTTCCAGTCAGTCAGGCGCATATGATGATAGACCCTGAATCTGTCGGCGATCCCGGGGTAAGTTTCCTAGAAAATTTGGCTGACAATGGCGCACAGGTTTCGATACCGATGATCACCGATCCTCGGGGCGTCGATTTAAACTACTACCAGCCGCTTGGCCAGACAGAAGAGATGGCCGATATCGACCGCCGTACTATCGCGGCGTGCACGCGCATGGGCATTTTGATGACGAACACCTGCGTTAATTATCAGACCATCATGCCCCCGATATTGGGGGATCATGTGGCATATGGCGATACCGGGGTGGTGATTTATTCCAACAGTGCTTGCGGCGCTCGCTCAAATTTTGAGGGCGGTCCCTCGGCACTGGCAGCTGGGCTGACGGGTCGTACACCGCGATATGGGTTGCATCTGGATGAGAACCGTCAGGCGACGCGTCGATTTCGTGTCACCGAACAACCACGGGAATTGACCGATTGGGGTGTGCTTGGCGCGGTCTCGGGGACTAAGGCCGGTTCCTACTGGGAGGTTCCGGTCATCGAAGGACTGCAAGTCGTGCCGACGTCGGACGAGATGAAGCATCTCGGGGCCGCGATGGCTAGCTACGGGTCGACGCCGCTATTTCATCTCGCTGGCATCACTCCGGAAGCGCAGAGCCTAGCCGATGTTGGAGGGCATGATCTGCCGGTTGAGGAGATTACAGCAGCCGACCTTGATGCATTCCGATCCAGTTTTGGCGGCAAAGGCGACAAGGTCGATGTAGTGGTTTTTGCTGCGCCTCAACTCTCCATCGTCGAGATGCAGGCTGTGGCGGGGATGTGTGATGGCAATATTTTCGCGACCGCCGTCATCGTTTGTACCTCTCCTCAAGTCTATGCCGACGCGATGCGAATGGGCTTTGTTGAAACGATTGAAGGAGCTGGAGCTAAAGTTTTGGAAGGGACCTGTTTCTACAATCAGTATGCTCGCGAAATCGGCGAGGCCAATGGCTGGACGCGGCTGCTAAGCAATTCGGCGAAGATTGTTAATATCCTTGGCGGCTACGGCTACGAACCTGCACTCGCCAGTATGGAGGAATGCGTGGCCGCCGCCATCTCGGGAGAGATCCAATGAGCCGCGAACTAAAATGCCACAAGGGGATAGGGGGCCTTGTTGAAGGAGAGGCGCTGGTGGCTGATGACAATTTCTCCGCCCGTTACGATCTCGATCGACTTGAGGGTGTATTCTCGCGTAAGGCGCACAAGCTTTACGGTCAGTCATACAAGGACAAGATACTAGTATTGAACACGGCCAAGGGTGGCGTAGCGTCGGCATGGATGCTGCATGAGATGAAATCGCGCGACGTATGCCCCAAAGCAATACTATTTAACACGGCAAACACAATCCTGGCGCAAGGGGCGGCGCTCGCCGATCTGCCGATGTGCGACCGGTTCGAGGATGGTGACGTCACAACCCTGATCAAGACCGGCGATCACTTGATCGTTGAACCGCAGGCGGGCATCGTGACGGTAAAGTAAATTTGCGATCCTTCTACGTGGGGATTACGCTTTTAGTTCAGACAAGTAGCGTCGGAGTGACTATCCATGAATTTTGGCTTCACCCTGGAGAACGAGTCGTTCCGCGCCGAGATACGTCAATTTCTTGACGAAAATGTCTCCGGTGACATCCGCAAGGAAATGAAGCAGTCCGCTGCGGGTCATGGGCTCGGACCTCTGACCAAGGAACTAATTGGCAAAATTGGTGACCGTGGCTGGATAGGCATGAGCTGGCCAGAGGAATATGGTGGCCGTAACGCTGACCTGATCGACCAATACATCTTCGAGGAGGAACTGGCCCGAGCCAGGGTGCCACTGAACCTCGGTAACTTCATTGAGCAGGCGCCGGCGATCATGTTTGCCGGTACCGAGGATCAGAAGAAATATTTTCTGCCGCGTATCGTAAAAGGTGAAGTTACCTTTGCACTGGGCTATTCGGAGCCGAGCGGCGGCACTGATCTAGGATCGTTAAAGACGCGGGCCGTTGAGGACGAGGATGGATTTATAATCAATGGCCAGAAGGTCTTTACGACGCGTGCCGAACAAAGTTCGCACATTTACCTCATGGCCCGCACGGATGCTGAAGCGCCGAAGCACAAGGGCATATCGATTTTTTTGGTGCCAATGAATACGCCCGGCATCACCGTGAGGCCGCTCCAGACTCTTCCGGGGGGGCGCACTAACGAGGTGTTCTTCGAAGACGTGCGGGTGCCCAAGGATACGTTGCTGGGCGAGCGCAACAAGGGTTGGTATATCGGCGCCAGCGCTCTAAACCTCGGCAGAGCTGGCGCGCGCCGCTACTGCACTTACGTCTCACCCTTTGAAGATTTGCTAGGCTTCCTGAAGGAAGACGAGATTGGCCGCGAAATGGCAAAAGACCCGGTCGTACAGGACAAGGTGGCGCAGCTTTACTGCGAAGCGCGCGTCGCAAAGCTTTTCACCATGCGCAGCCTGTCGATGGTGCGTCGCGGCGAGAACCCGCCCTATCAAATTTCGTCAGAGAAAGTCTGGGGTCCTGAATTCCAGGTTCGCGCGACTGAGGCGGCGAGCCAGATAATGGGAGACTATCATCAGCTTTGGAACGAAGACCAGGCGCCTAATGGCGGAAGTTTCCCGCGGCAATATGTCAGCGCCATGGTCTCCACCTTCGGACACGGCAGCACCCAGGTAATGCGCACCGCGATCGCCCGGCGCGGCCTTGAACTGCCGCGCGAATAGCGTCATGGACGTCCTTCTTGACGAAGACGAACGGATTATCCAAGAGGCAATCCGGCAATATTTCGATGCTGAATGTGATGTTGACCGGGTCCGCCGCATCGAAGATGGCGGAGAAACCCTTGATAGGGAGATGTGGCAACAACTGGCGAATCTTGGATGGCTAGGGCTCGCCTTGCCAGCGATGCAGGGTGGCAGTGAGGCTCCCTTCACGCAACTCTGCTTACTTTTCGAGGAAGCCGGGCGCGCGCTTGCGCCCGTGCCACTGCATCCGCATATCGTCGCGAGCCTGGCCCTCGCGGATGCTGTTGCCGCGCGCGAGGGCGGCCCAATGGCAGAAGGAGTTTTAAGTAAAGCTGCGGCGGGTGAGGCTGTTTTGACCTGGGCGTGGAACGAAAGAATGCCTGGTGTGGGTCCGGAAGCGGTGGCCATAAATGCCGAACCGGACGGGAACGGTTGGCTTTTGAATGGCACGAAAAGGTTCGTCGAGGCATTCGAAGTTGCTGACTATTGTCTCGTCGCGGTTCGGACCGATCCGTCTGCTGGGCCTAAAGACGGCGTTACTTTGCTGCTTGTCGATACCGGTGCGGATGGCGTAGCTGCGACGGCGCAGCGTGCTATGGGCGGTGATACGCAGTCGGAGGTATTGTTCGAGGACGTACATGTCGATGGCGACGCGCTGGTAGGTAAGGTTGATGCGGGTTGGGCGTTGGCTAAACCGATGCTGGAGAGAGCAGTGGTACTGAATTGTGCGCTCGTCGTTGGCGCTACGCGACACGCAGCGGAACGCGCCTTCGAATATGCCAAGGAGCGTATAGCGTTCGGCCACCCGATCGGCTCCTTTCAAGCGATCCAGCATCTTTGCGCTGACATGATCACATGGGTTGATGGCGCTGAACTGTTGACCCGAGAGGCCGCATGGCACATCGCACAAGGTTTTGACGTGGCCCTGCCCGCAGCGGCAGCGAAAGCATTCACTAATGAGCGATGTCAAATGGTGATACGCGAAGCCAACCAAATTCATGGCGGTTACGCGCAAGTGAAAGAGTTCGACCAACAACTTTGGTATCGCAGAGCCGCAGCTTGGAGCATGCGACTGGGCACGGCGTTGGATCATCGCAAAACTATCGCGCAGGAGCTTGAGCTCGGCTAGATGGAGAAAGTTCTGAGGAGATTAAAATGCATCTAGAAGGGAAAACTGCGATTGTTACCGGTGCTGGCCGCGGTATCGGCAAGCAAGTGGCGCTTTTGCTGGCAAAGCAGGGCGCGATCGTCACGGTTAACGACCCCGGTGTTGGGCGCAATGGCGAGGAGGCCACTGGCGACACGCCAGCGGACGAAGTTGTCTCCGAAATTGAAGCAGCGGGCGGCAAGGCAGAAGCGAACTATAATTCCGTCGCCGACTATGCCGCCGCCGGCCAGATGGTGCAGAAGGTCGTCGATGATCACGGTAAGATAGATATTTTGGTCAATGTAGCTGGTCTACTGCGTGAACGCATGATCTGGAACATGACGGAGGAGGACTTTGATCTCGTTGTGTCCGTTCACCTGAAGGGGCACTGGGCGATGTCCCATCACGTAATCAAACATATGCGCACGGCAAAATCTGGCCGCATCGTGAATTTTTCGTCGGATGCCTTCAAGGGATCGGTAGGGCAGTGCAATTACAGCGCGGCCAAAGCTGGCATTATTGGGCTGACCCGGTCTATTGCCAAGGAAACGAGTCGTTACGGGATTACGGCCAACGCAATCTGCCCATCAGCTGATACACGCATGACAATCAACGACGCGGTGATCGCCAATCGTAAACGCAAGCTAGAAAGCGGTCTTATGACCCAGGAGCAGTTCGACCGTGCCAGCCGGCCACGCGGCCCCGAACATATCGCACCAATGGTAGCTTACCTTTGCACTGACAAAGCGCTGGACATCAATGGTCAAGTTTTCCACGTCGAGCGCGGCCGTATCCATAACTACTATTTCGGTGAAGAGCTTAAGGCGTTGCATAAAGGTGGTGATGGGTTGTTCAGTATCGAAGAACTGATTGAGGATATACCCGGCACGATCATGAGTGAGGTCCCAAGGGTCGCTCCACCCTATGAGGTGGATGGTTAGATCGGAAGGACAGCTGCGAAGGCTTCTACTGTGTATGAGACGCCATCATCGTCGATACCCCGATGCATAACTAATCGAATTCGGCCGGTGCCGTAAGGCAAAACTTTTACGTTTTGTTGATCGAGTTTCCTGACAAAATCTCGCGCATCTGCATTTATGGATACGAATAGAATATTAGTTTCAACGGGCGTAACCGTTAGGCCGGGTATCGCGTCCAAAGATGCCGCCAAAGCTTGCGCCCGGCGATGGTCGTCTGCAATGTGATCGTATGATTTGAGTGCTGCCAGTGCTGCCGCGGCTATCATTGCGGTGGGGCGGAAGCCGCCGCCCAACCGGTGGCGAATGCGCAGTGCTTCATCGATCAAGGCTTTTGGCCCAGCAAGCATGGCGCCGAAAGGTGCGCCTAGCCCCTTATTCAGGCTAAGCGAAACCGTGTCGCCGATCACAGCTAGGTCAGATAACGGCTTGTCGGTTGCGACCGCAGCATTGAACAGACGCGCACCATCGAGATGGATGGCAATTCCGGCTTTGTCCGCCAAGGCACGGTGTTTGGCAGTGCTCGACGGGTCGAGCGTGCGGCCGCCCGACCGAAGGTGCGTATTTTCCAATAATAATGCCGTCACCCGAGGTGTGATGGCGTTGGCAGGTGCTTCTAGGTGCATCGCGACCGTCTCGATATCCGGAATACCGTTCTCACCCGAAACAGCATGCACGATGGCACCGGCGAGACTGGCTGGCGCACCAGCCTCTGAAGTGATCATATGCGCGTCACTTACCGATATTGCAGCATCGCCAGGTCGACAATGTAGGATCAGCGCCGTCTGGTTCGCCATGGTGCAAGTCGGGAAGAGAAGAGAATCTTCCTTCCCCAGTAGGGTGGAGATCCTTTCTTCAAGCTCCGTTTGTTGTGCTCCGCCCCGGAGCTCAAACTCTGGTGTTTGGTCTAGCGCAGCGGCTACTGCAGCCTTTATTGACGGAGTCGGTGGGACCAATAAATCGCTTCTATAATCGAATACGGCATCCTTCATATCATCGATGTTCCGCGGGTTTGCCTTATAGATTTCGCCAACGCTAAGAAAGAACGGTGTTTGCTTTAGTTGTTTTGAGCCACGTAGTTACTGTTAATGCGCTCATTCCGTTCAACTCGCAATATTTCCTGCACGTTTCCCAACCAACACCATGTTGTTCTAATACAACCATCGGGACCAACGGGTGCTGTGCAGCTGGTCATCTATCTTGGACCCTTTAATCCGCTATGGCTATTGAGAAGACCTTTTGTTGTCGCTGCTGTTGTTTTCCATTGCGGACTATTGGGTGTTTTCCTTGGAACCTTGGAATGTTTCTGCGGTTAGACCTCGCAGTATTTGGTGGCGTTCTTAACCTAGCGATTATCGAGGTCTTTAGAGTGTGCCTCCGTGTTTCTTGTGGGAGATGTGTCGCAGATAAAATAAATGTTCCAGCGTTTTCTGAATGGATGAATGATGCGACGCCGTGGAACAATACCTTGTAATTGGTTGGTTTATTCTTTGATGCGTCGTTTGTGTCTCAAGAATTAACAATTGGGATAAGATGCATAATTAGGACTTGGTTGCTGATCTGCTCGTTGAGTTCTTCGCCTGCGACGTGAGCAACGAAGCGGCTCCAGCGGGGCAATGCTGAATCCTTAATCCTATGCAGAGTTTGTCAATTGCATCAGCTGGAGGCGGCGTCCTAAAGTCACGCAAGTTATATTCGTTTCCGAAGGAGAAAAGGCTATGCGGGCGTCGACAAAACTACGCAAACTGATAGAAGGCGAAGGCATCGTCGTTGCGCCGGGTTGCTACGATGGGTTATCGGCGCGACTGATTGAGGCGGCTGATTTCCCCGCGGTTTACGTAACCGGAGGCGGTATGGCTAGAAGCACTGGCATCCCGGATATGGGCCTTATCAGCATGTCTGAAATCGCCCAACGTTTGGCACAAATTGTGGATGCCATTGGAATTCCCGCGATAGCCGACATGGATACAGGTTATGGGAATGCGCTCAACGCGAGGCAAGCGATTAAGGCTTTTGAACGGGCCGGCGTCGCAGGTTTTCACATCGAGGACCAGACATTTCCTAAGCGATGTGGCCACTACGATGACAAGAGCATCGTGCCGACGGAGGAACTTTGCCAGAAAATCCGCGCGATTAAGGATGCCTCGGAAGACCCGGATACGGTACTGATCGCACGTACGGATGCGATCGCGGTGGAGGGATTCGACGCCGCCATTGATCGCATGCATGCCTACATGAAAGCTGGCGCGGATGTTGCTTTCGTCGAGGCGCCAACAACTGAAGCGGAAATCGAAGAGGTCGCCAGGCGCATCCCTGGGCCAAAGCTGATCAACATGTTCCTTGGAGCGAAGACGCCGCTTATGTCGACGCAGCGTTTGGAGGAGATCGGCTACAAGATAGTCATCATACCGAGTGACACACAGCGCGCAGCTATCAAGGCGATGCAGAAGGTGCTCGCGACGATCAAGCGCGACGGCGATTGTTCGGCGATGGCTGATGATATGGCGACCTTCAAGGACCGTGAGGAGATCGTCAATACGGCACATTTCGTTGAAATCGATCAGCGCTACGCTAGCTGACCCATGACGGACAGCGCCAATTCCTTCATGTCCGCACGGCGACTGTCGGTAGCCGGAGAGAACTACAGGTATTTCAGTCTTGACGCTGCTAGAGATGCGGGTGTTGGCGACGTCTCCAAATTACCCTATTCGCTAAAGGTCCTGTTCGAAAATCTGTTGCGCCACGAGGATGGGATTGCGGTTACGCCCGACGACATTCTGGCGTTGGGATCGTGGACCGATCACTGCCGCGGCGGCTACGAAATAAATTTTCATCCCGCCCGGGTCATGATGCCGGATTCATCCGGCGTACCGCTGCTGGCGGATCTTGCGGCAATGCGCGACGCGATAGTCCGGCTCAACGGTGATCCATCGGCGATTAACCCAGCGGTACCACTTGACTTTATTATCGATCATTCGATCGTGGTGGATGTAGCTGGAGTGCCGGATGCGGTGGCACAAAACATGGCGAACGAGTTTGCCCGGAACGAGGAGCGCTACCGTTTCTTGAAGTGGGGCCAGCAGGCCTTTAACAATCTGCGTGTCTTGCCGCCAGGCGTCGGTATTTGCCATCAGATTAATCTGGAATTCTTATCCCGGGTCGTTTGGACCAAGACCAGTGGGGATGTCTCTTTGGCGTTTCCGGATTGTCTGCTTGGCATGGACAGCCATACACCGATGGTCAATGGGCTGGGTGTCCTTGGTTGGGGTGTCGGTGGGCTTGAGGCCGGCGCGGCGATGCTCGGCCAGCCGGTTTCTATGCAGGTTCCCGACGTGGTGGGATGCCGGCTGACGGGGGAACTGCGCGAGGGTGTCACATCAACTGATTTAGTACTCAGCCTTACTAAGCTGCTGCGAGATCATGGCGTGGTGCAAAAGTTTGTTGAGTTCTGTGGTCCGGCGCTGGACAACTTACCGGTGGGTGATCGGACGACCATCGCTAACATGGCGCCTGAGTATGGCGCGACCGTGGGCTTCTTTCCCGTTGACGGGGAGACTATTACCTATCTACGTGCAACAGGCCGGACAGAGGCGCAACTTAACCTGGTCGAGGCTTATTATAGGAAGCAAGGGATGTGGCGCGATCCCGACATGCCGGAGCCATGGTTCAGCGATCTTGTCGAATTTGATCTTCGCCACGTTGAACCGACCATGGCAGGACCGTTTCGGCCACAGGAGAAGACACCGCTTGTCCAAGTCCCAGAGAGCTTTCAAAATGCTTTGCAAGACATTGCCGATGGTGACGGCGAGACGGTTGTGGTTGGCCAGGATTACTCAATCCGGCACGGAGATGTAGCTATCGCGGCGATCACCAGCTGTACTAATACTTCCAATCCCGGTGTGATGATTGGTGCCGGTTTGCTGGCGCAGAATGCTGTTGAAAAGGGGTTGACGGCAAAGCCCTGGGTCAAAACATCATTGGGTCCGGGTTCGCGCGTGGTTGGGGATTACTTAGCGCGGGCGGGTCTCATGGAGCCGCTGGAGGCGCTAGGCTTCCATATAATCGGCTACGGCTGCACTACTTGCATGGGCAATTCCGGCCCGCTTGATGCAGCAATCTCCGAAAGCATCGACGAAGGTGGTGTGGTTATGGGGGCAGTGCACTCCGGTAATCGAAATTTCGAAGGCCGTGCACACCCGCAATGCAAGGTTAACTATCTGGCTTCCCCACCGCTGGTCGTAGCCAGCGCGTTGGCCGGTTCGCTAAACGTCAATCTGGGTACAGAACCTCTGGGCTTAGGGAAAGACGGCACGCCGGTTTATTTACGCGATGTCTGGCCGTCAGTGCGTGACATAGAGGATAAGCTGTCGCAGTGCATGACACCCGAGATGTTCCGTGACCGTTATGCCGATGTCGAATACGGCGGCGATGATTGGCGGGCCCTAGAAGCAGCGGTGGGCTTAATCTTCGCCTGGGAAGCGAATAGCACCTATATCCGGCGGCCACCTTTTTTCGACGATATGTCTGTCGAACTGCCGCCGATCGGAGACATCCTTGGCGCCCGGCCCCTTGCGATCTTCGGGGATTATTTAACAACCGATCACATCTCGCCGGTGTCCACGATCCCGCCGGACAGCCTCGCTGGCCAATATCTGCAGGAACAGCAGGTAGCACCAAAGGATCTCAGTTCTTATGCACAGCGGCGGGTGAACCACGACGTGATGCTGCGCGCGACGTTCAACCAGTTGAGGATTCGGAACGAGATGCGACCAGGTACGGAGGGTGGCCTGACTCGCTATATGCCGGATGACGAGCCGATGACCATCTTTGAAGCCGCAGAACGTTATCGCGATGCTGACGTGCCGATGGTCGTGATTGGTGGCAAGGATTACGGGCAGGGTTCGTCGCGTGATTGGGCGGCTAAGGGTGCGCGGGAGCTGGGCGTTCGCGCTGTCATCGCGGAAGGGTTGGAAAGAATTCACCGCTCTAATCTGATTGGAATGGGTGTCTTACCCTTACAGTTCCCAGACGGTGTCACGCGGAAGACGCTGGCGCTCGATGGTAGCGAGAGATTTGATCTCAAAGGCCTTGAGGAAGGAATTGAACCTGGTATGACGGTTACCTGTGTGATTAAAAGGCAGGATGGTGGCGATGATACCATTGACTTGATTTGCCGCCTCGATACCAAAGTTGAAGTGGCGTACTATCGGCACGGTGGCAGTCTGCATTATGTGCTGCGAGAGAAGCTCTCCATGATGAAAGAGGGGTTCGCATGATCATTTCATTGCGCTGTGTTTGAGGGGTCGTTTTGGCGCAGGATCGGCGTCCCGTTGATTTGTGAGTTAAAACATCAGCAAGGCATTACGCGGTCCTGATATCGTCAATGGGCTACTTTTATATGGCGAGATTACAGTATCGGTCCGGCAGCGGTAACCGTGGGCTCTATGGTTAACAAACCTCCGGTTCTGAGGGTGAAGAAAAAGAGTATATCACTCCTCATAGACTTGCTCCTTACTATGGCGATCTCGTGTGAAGCTTGAAAAACTCAAGATTTAAATATGGGTTTTGTTTATATTTTTGCTTTTTTTAAGTTCATTTGGTCCATGCTGTTAATACAGCTGCTGGTTCATTCCCGTGAGGGTGGCTGCTATGCCGGTCGAGCAGGCGCATCAGAGTGGACTATTTCGGTGTTGCGGCTTTTGGCTGGTTCGTGCAGCCATAGTTTTGCTTGGCGCGACGGTTTTAGTGGTCTTGGTTTTGTGCAGGTGTGAATTCCTGTTCCGGGCGATATTGTTGGCCCAAGAGAAAAACCTAAACGTTCCGTTGTGACCGGGGAAGAGAGGGTAGTGGTGTTTCCCAATGAGAACGTCTTGCTTTCCGTCTCTGAAATGTACGAAGCGGACAAAGGAGCCGTATCTACTGGCATAGCCAGCGAAACTCTCATGGAAAACGCCGGTAAGGCGGTGGCAGAGGCGATAGAAGATCGTTGGGAAAAGCGCTCTGTGACGATCCTTTGCGGGCCGGGCAACAATGGCGGTGATGGGTTCGTTGTTGCTCGCCATTTGGGTGGCGCCGGTTGGCAGGTGCGCGTTGCATTGCTTGGTGATGTTGGTGCGCTTAAGGGAGATGCGAAGACCAATGCCGGACGATGGAAAGGCAAAATTGAGCCATTATCGACGGCTGTGCTCGAAGATGCGGAGTTGGTGGTCGACGCGCTATTCGGCGCCGGACTGGCGCGCGATATTAAAGGGACTGTGTGCGAGGTGATGGAAGCGATCGGTGACCGACCCGTCGTTGCTGTCGATGTGCCTAGCGGGGTTGATGGTGATAGCGGTGCGATCAGGGGGATGGCTCTGCATGCCCATCTTACCATTACTTTTTTTCGCCGAAAACCAGGGCACCTACTGCTGCCAGGGCGTACCCATTGCGGGGAGACACTCGTGGCCGATATCGGTATACCCGATACCGTTTTAACTGACATCGCGCCAGCGCTAGCCGCGAATGATCCAAACATTTGGGCGGCCCGGTTTCCCTGGCCTCGGCTGGAAGACCATAAATACAGCCGTGGTCATGCTGTGATCACGGGCGGGTGTCATTTGACAGGTGCCGCGCGCTTGGCTGCACGGTCTGCTCAGCGGGTTGGTGCTGGGCTGGTGACCGCAATCGTTCCAAGCGAGGCCCTTTTGGTATACAAAATTACGCTGTCCACGGCTCTGGTCCATGCTTTTCCGGATACTGCAAGCTTCGCCGAATATGTAGGTGAACGGCGCGTAACGGCCTGTCTTGTCGGCCCCGGCAACGGGATCTCCGGCACGCAGGAGCGGGTGCTTGCGGCTTTGCGTATCGAAAAGCCGGTCGTGCTTGATGCCGATGCTTTGACGGTGTTCGAGAATGCGACGCCTTTGTTAACGGAAGCGATAACTGGCCCTTGTGTCCTGACGCCCCACGATGGTGAATTCGCGCGCTTGTTCGATACGCAAGGAGACAAACTAACGCGCGTTCGACGAGCCGCCGCCCAAAGTGGCGCCGTTGTCGTCCTGAAGGGCGCAGATACGGTGATTGCGGCGCCTGATGGACGTGCGGTGATTAATGACAATGCACCGCCTGACCTAGCGACGGGGGGCTCCGGCGATGTTTTGTCCGGTTTGGTTACAGGGTTGCTGGCTCAGAGGCAGGACCCATTTGTCGCTGCCTGTACGGCGGTCTGGCTGCATGGTGCAGCTGCTGCGGCATTTGGACCTGGACTGGTCGCTGATGATGTTATTGAAACATTGCCTGGTGTATTACGGCTGTTAAAATATGGCGAAGAAGTAAAAGTGCATGGCTGAAACGAGTTCGCTTTTTAAACGGCTGATAGGGGCCTGGAACGAAATCGCCGGCTCGGTGACTTCCAGCACCAAGGTTTCGCCGGATCTATCGTCTCAAGACGATGCTAAAAGTCTGCGCGAGCAGATGGTGTCCTGTCTCGAAGCGCGCGGTGGTGAGGTGTCAGCGAGGGCGCGTGCTGCCGCGCTGGGGCATACCTATCTTGAATTGGAACCGGAAGGACGGCAGCGCTTTCTTCGCATCGTTGCCGACGAGTTTGGGCCCGATACGGAGAAAATCGACAGGGCGATCGCGGCATTGCAGTTATCAAATCCGGAAAGCCGGTCTTCCGCTCAAGAGGCGCTGCGGGGATCGCTGCAGCCGCCACGGTTGCGTTTGATGACGCAATTCAATGCACTACCCGAAGGCGTCAAATTTTTAGTCGATTTGCGCTCCGACCTGATTGACCTCGCGGACACCCCAGAGATGAATGCGTTGAATGATGACTTACGTTCGCTGCTGGTATCCTGGTTTGATGTTGGTTTTCTGGAGTTGCGTCGAATCACATGGGATTCGCCCGCATCACTGCTCGAGAAGCTGATCGCGTATGAAGCCGTGCATGAAATTCGCAGCTGGGATGACCTCAAGAATCGGCTAGAGGCAGACCGGCGATTATTTGCGTTTTTCCATCCGCGCATGCCGGCTGAGCCTCTTATTTTTGTGCAGGTTGCGCTGGTTAACGGTTTGGCTGGAAACGTCAACGCCTTACTTGACGAGTCGGCACCGGTCACGGATCCGGCGGAGGCGGATACCGCGATTTTCTATTCGATTACTAACGCGCAAAGAGGTTTGGTTGGCATTAGTTTTGGTGGTTTTTTGATCAAGCGCGTTGTGGATGAGTTACAGGCTGAGTTTGCCAAACTGAAGACTTTTTCGACCTTGTCTCCGATACCGGGTTTTGCGCGGTGGGTGCGTCGAACGGCGCAATACGGGCAGATAGGGGTATCTGAAGAGGATCTGGCGGTGCTGAATGATCAGTTTGAATTGCATAATGACGAGTCGCCGCTAATCCGCTTGTTCGACGATACGGACTGGACCACCGATGCCTCCAAGCGTGCGGTCATTGAGCCAATTCTCACTAAACTCTGTGCTTATTACTTATTGCGCGAAAAAAACCGGCGGGGCCGTGCAGCGGATCCTGTCGCGCATTTCCATCTGACGAACGGTGCCCAGGTGGAACGCCTTAATTGGTTGGCCGATTCGTCGGCGCAGGGCCTCTCACAATCCGCAGGGATGATGGTTAACTACCTGTACAATCTTTCGAAGATAGAAGCGAACCACGAACATTATACTGGAGACGGTAAAGTTTCCGCGTCAACTTCGGTAAACCGCTTGTTAAAGAAGTAAATAAAAAATTTTATGTATTCATAGTTAATAAATTAAATTAGAGTTTTATTGAAAAAATTAAAATAAACCCCATATAATTATTTTAAATATAATATTGCTTAAAATGTTATATTATTTTTGTGTTTTGTTATGATTATGCTTGCAGAATGCAATATGGTGCCCCACAGCGGTTCAGTAGCCTGTATGATTGTGCGGGTTGCTGTAGCGCAAGGTGCCATGAGTGCAATGTTTGGGCGTGTTCATTACAATGAAGTAGTCGAATTAACTTAGGCGCACTCTCTTTTGAGGAATATCTTGGGCACCACGCATCATTTATGTGCTGCGACGATTAGTAAGGTGCTCCGTGCAATGTCTGTCCGTGGAGGGCCGTGTTTTTGGGCACCAAAGCTTTTAGCTGGCTTTCCGGATGCGCATGAGTTCGCAGGCACGGATTATATAGGGTAGGGTTTGCTTGACCGCATACGTCCCTATTCTTATACAGGAGCGCCTTTGGCGAGGCGTCTTTGGCGGCGTCAACGCGCGGGCGTGGCGGAATTGGCAGACGCGCCAGATTTAGGATCTGGTGGAGAAATCCGTGGGGGTTCAAGTCCCTCCGCCCGCACCAACGCGTT
>PBDC01000053.1 GCA_002717185.1 Rhodospirillaceae bacterium | reverse complement strand
GTGGTCGGGGTTGTAGACGGGTGCAGCGACCTTACTGTCGTTGCCGCGGCCCGTGTAGTAGTAGTCAATCACGTCACCTTCCGGCAGTGACTCCCAATCGATGCAGGTTAGTGGATTGTGGAAGGCAGGATTGTCGAAGGGCTGCCAGGTATTATACCAGGCATATTTCCAGTTCTCTTTCGGTGTTACACCTTGCTCCGCAAACAAATCGTGCGCCATATCGCGTATGCGCGTCATGTTGTAGTCGCAATGCACGAAGCGGGCGTAGCCGTCGTTGAAATCGATTGGCTTTTCAGTGCGGATCAGATGTCCGCGCACGAAAACATGGTCTGCGCCGGTTTCTTTTTTGATCAGGTTGATCATTTGTGGGTGATATTTTTGACGGACCTCGTCGTCATCGCGGTAATCGGTGACCATTGCACGGTTGCTGGATAGGGTGAACCCGTTACTATCAAGGTTGATCTTGCCCGCCTCAAAGCGCGGCCGTGCGTTATGGACCTTGATCTGCTGAAATGACGTGTTGGCCCGTCGGGTCTCCCTTGATCCGATCCGCGGCGACTCGTCTTTGTCGCGCCATTCTGCGTTGATGTAACGAACACTGGCGTCCACCACATCGAAATTTTTTTGCGAGAGCACCGTTACATCGTCCACCTGGGCATCCTTTCAATCAAAACAATTGTTGGGAAGCATAGGTTATTGGTGGGCGTCTGCAAACTGAGAGAATTTTATTGGTTTTATTTCAATAAGTAACTTTTAACTTCGCCGAAGTCGGACCGGGGCCAAGCTGTATAACCTCGCACATCTGCTCCTATCTCCGTCGCCGCGCAGCCCGGGGCTCATGTTAAAAGTGGGAACAAGCTGGAGAGTATTGAACCTTTACTCACTCAACGTCGGGCCGGCGCCCTGGACCCGTGTCTGACGCATGTATCGACGGTACTTATCTGCGTTGTAGCCGCTACCGCGGTGCAGCAGGCAGCGATTATCCCAAATTACCACATCGCCGGGTTGCCAGGCGTGTGAATACACGCACTCTGGGCGGGTCGCCTGCTCGAGAAGACCGTCCAACAGAAGACGGCTATCCTCCAGGCTCCATCCGGCGATCTGCTTGGCGTGCGAGCCTATATAGTAGTTTTTCGCGCCCGTACGCGGGTTGGCACGGATGAGTTTCTGTTTAACTGGTGGCAGTGACTTCGCATGCAACGGGGTCACCGCGTCAGGGCTGACCTTGCTGCGCGAGAAGACGTAATCGTGGATCGCGACCAGTGGGCCGATCTTCGTCTGTTCCTCTTTGGACAGGCGGCCATAGGCCGCGCGTTCACTGACGAATTCTGTGCGGCCGCCTTCGTCGGGGACCTCGTAGGCGCACATGATTGAAACGAAGGTCGGTACATCGCGGAACGACGAATCAGAATGCCACATGTTGTTGCCAGTCTGGAAGATCGTGCGTTGATGGTCGTTGCCGATCGTGCTGCCGTCTGGTTGCACATTTCCAATCGTGCCGAAATATTCGACGATGCCTTCCTGGCCAAGTTTTACGTGATTAGCCTCCGGTGCCCCTAGATATTGGGTAAAGGCGAGGTGCGCCTCATCGTCCATTGCCTGGCCGGGAAAGAGGACGAAGGAATAGTCGTCTATAGCGATCCGGATGTCCTCGACCGTTTCATCTGAAAGTGGAGCGGACACGTCGAGACCGTTTATGCGCGCGCCGAAATCAGAATGCAGCGGCTCGATATTTATGGTGGCCATGGCCGTTCTCCCGCGGGTTTGGTTTCGCTAATTCAATCATCTAACGCGGCGTGAACCAACCCGCGTAGCTGTGGATAGTGTTTAGATTCCCAAACCGCTAACATGATCTATCGCAATTTTGGAGACGGTCCTATGACGGAAGCAACGGAACAGTTCCCCTATGGCGTCGGCTACATGGATGGCGAATATTGCGCTAAAGAGGGCATGCAAGTACCGGTCGCCGATCTTGGCTTTCTATTATCTGACACGACCTATGATGCGCTGCATGTGATCAATGGCAAATTTTTTCGCATGGAAGATCATCTTGACCGCTGGGAGCAGTCCATCACAAAACGGCAATTCAACTCGATACCATACGATCGAGATGAGACACGTGAGATTTTGATGGAGTGCGTGCGCCGTTCTGGCTTACGTAAGTCTATGGTCTATTTGTTAGCAACCCGCGGCGAGGCCTTGGACGGCTTGAAGGATCTGCGACAATGCCAGAACCGCTTCCTGGCATGGGCCGTTCCTTACTACTCAGTCATACCTGACGAAAAGATGGAGGACGGGATCGATGTCTGCGTCAGTTCTGTGATGCGCACACCGCCGGACGCGATTGACCCAACAGTGAAAAATTTTGCTCGGATTGATTTTTCCGACGCGCTGTTGGAGGCGTATGAGAAAGGCTACGATCACGCGGTTCTGCTCGATCGTGACGGCAATGTAACCGAAGGGCGCGGCTGGAACATCTTCGCTCTGCATGGCGGCAGGCTGGTCTCGCCGGATGATGGTGTGTTGGAGGGGATCACGCGGCGCACGGTGGTTGAACTGGCGCAGCAGACCAACATAAAAGCAGAATTCGGCAAGCTTAAGGCCGATGAGTTGCGCAGCGCGGACGAGGTGTTCATGACTTCGACGGCCGGCGGTATCATGCCAATCCGGAAGATCGACGATCACGTTGTTGGCAATGGAACCAAAGGTCCTGTAACGCAGCGTCTGACCGACTTGTATTGGGAGCTGCACGATGATCCGGACTACAACACGCCAGTCGATTATTAGGAACTATTCTGCGAAGGTCGGGTCGAAATCGAAGGCGATGCTAATCCGCAGCGCGTCGTCTTCGTACGGCACCGTGCGGTGATAGAAGTAGGAGGGGAAGAGGATCAGTTTTCCCTCAACCGGTTCTATGAACGTTACATCTGGTTCTTTGGTGATCGGGTAATGCTCCGGGGGCCGGCCGAATTCAATCCAGCCTTTGTGGGCATTGTCGCCGCGCTGCACCAGGTCTGGCACCCGAACGTAGTAGACTGCACTAAGCCAAGAGGTTGGATGGATGTGCGCAGACTGATGGCCTTGCGCGCGCATCGTCGTTGCCCAACCGATAAGTTCCGTGCGGGGCACCGGGTTCTTTAGGAAAGGATGCGTGGCAGACGGGTCGAGTTTGCGGCGGTATTTGTCCGCGGCGCCTTTTACTAATGTGTGAAGCGACGCGAAGGGTTCGACGGCTTCCTGAAACAAGTCGTCAGTCTGACTGGCAAAATGGCAGGATCGGTGATTTGGGTCGACGCGCAGGCTCGGATGGGACATCACGGCAGCTTCCAGTTCGTCGTTGAATGCGGAAATATCGGAAAAGCCTGGCGGCGGTGTCAGTGTGTGGACTTCCAGTAACGCGTCAGAGTCGAGAAGTTGCCGCGCGCGCGCTGGCGCGCCGGTTTCCACAAAAGCGATTGCCTGCGTTGCAAGTGCATAGGAATCGCCGGGATTGAGCCGCAGGCAATCTGAACAGGATGCGAGAGCCTCATCTGGGCGACCCAAATCCATTAATACGCTGGCCAGGTTGGAGTGCGCTTGGATAAAACTGGGCGCTAGGGCTGTCGCGCGGCGGAGCGGTTCTACTGCTTCTTCCGGTCTGTGAAGGATGTAGCGTGCCAGGCCCAGTAGGAAATGCGCCTCAGCATAGTCGGGATGGTCGGCGCAAAGAGTTTCCAGCAGCAGCGCGAAGTCGTCGTGCCGGTTGCCTTCGCGCGCTGCTTCTGAAATGCGCGAGAGGAGATTTTGGTTGCGTGGGTCGCGCTCGAGCGCGAACACATAGTGATCGTAGGCGGCAGCAAAATTTTTGGCAGATTCTAAGACGATGCCGAGATTGACTCGGTAATCCAGGGTATCGCCGTCCACAGCGACGGCGCGTTGCAACCTCTGCACCGCGCGTTTCGAATCGCCGCGCTGGCTTGCAAGAATGCCGTATAGGTTCAGGGCGGCCGCATTGTCCGGATTTTGGCGCAGGATGCGGCGATAGAGGCGGTCGGCTTTCCGGAGGTCACCTGCTTCATGGGCGGTTTTCGCCCTCGCCAGAGCGGCGCCGGATTGGGCGCCGCTGGCCATCACTCGGCTGCCTTTGCCGCCCGTGTCATCGTGTCCCAGTCGTAGAGCCGCTGTTCCTTGTTCGCGAAACGGCGTACTGCCTCTGCGTGAAAGTCACTATCGCGGCAAGGCGGTTGCGCCTCGACTTCGGCCTCGAGCATTTCCATCTGACTGCTGTCGAGCGAGCGGTTGATGAGCTGCTTCGCCTGGGCTATCGCCACTTGCGAGCCGCACGTCAGGTTGCGTGCCATCTCCTTCGCAGCGGGCATCAGCTCTTCTGGTGCGTACAGGGAATTTACGATACCGAGGTCGATTGCCTCTTCGGCGGAAATGTTGCGTGCTGTGAAGGCGAGTTCTTTCATCTTCTTCGGTCCGATCACCCGTGTCAGGAAATAGGTGACCGCCATGTCTGGAATCAGTCCGATTCGGCCGAATACTAGAGAGAAGCGGGCGCGTGGTGTTGCTAGGACGATGTCGGCGGTCATCGCTAGACTGAAGCCGCCGCCATAGGCAATGCCGTCTACCGCCGCGATGGTCGGTTGTTCGATGTTGGCCAGGCGGTATATCCAGCCGAGCGTCTGGCGTAGGCCGTTCTTCTTTTGCTCCGGCGTGCGCTGGCTGTCCGGACCCATGCGGCCGACATCGGCGCCAGAACAAAAATTTCCACCTGCGCCAGTCAGAATTAGAGTGCGTATCGATTTGTCCGCTTCCAGTCGATCGACCAGGTCCGGGAAAGCATGGTCGAACATGTGCTGGCTTATCGCGTTCAGCTTCTTTGGTCGGTTCATAGTGAAAGTCGCGACGCCATCTTGGATCTCAAGAAGGGTTTCTGTTTCGCTCATTGTAGTGCTTCCTTCTAAGCCGTGGAGCCACCATCGACCGGTAATGCCGCGCCGGTGACAAAAGACGCTTCATCGGATAGCAAAAATAAAGCTGCGTTGGCAATTTCGTCGGGTTGGCCGGGTCGCCCCATAGGGGTGGCGCCCCCATGTTTCTGGACCAGCTCTTCCTTGTCCATATTGGCTGTCGCCTGCTGGTCCGGGCGGGCGACAAAAACGCGCAGCATCGGTGTGTCGATCGGCCCCGGACAGACGGCATTGACCCGGATGTTTTCTTTAGCCAGCCGTTTTGCCATTGCTTTCACGAAGCCGACGATGCCGAATTTAGCGGCTGAATAGATGGGGCTGTAAGGTGAGCCGCGCAAGCCGGATGTGGAAGCTGTGTAAAGCAGACTGCCGCCGCCGCGTGCCCGCATTTCAGGGATCGCGGCCTCGGTGGTCACCAGGACCGTGCGAATATTGAGGTCCATGGCGAGTTCGTAATCCGCCATATCGATGCCTTCGATAGAGGCTGGCCCTGGATGGCCGACATGGTTCCAGATGAAGTCTAATCCATTGAATTCGTTCGCAGTCTCGCGAACGATCCGTTGCGAGTCTTCGTCATTCGTCAAGTCGGCGACAATGCCCTTAGCCTGTCCGCCTCCGTCAGAGATCTCGCGGACGACTGCTTCGACACCGGCTTCGTCGATATCAACGACACCAACGGCGGCGCCTTCCCGGGCAAACCGGAGTGCGCCGGCACGCCCCATGCCAGATGCTGCTGCGGTGACGACGCCTATTTTTCCCTCTAATCGCATGTCTTACCCTTATCCTCGAATTCCTTGGGCCTGGCAAACGTTAGCACGCTGCGCCGAATTAGGAAGCGTGCCAAGGTTGCGGCGTGGGGACCAAAGGATGCAGGCTTTGGCGAAATTCGCGCTTGGTAGGTGGCGATCTTGCTTCTGCTTTTCTTTCTTATTTGCGCAACATTCCTTGCTCCCAATCACGGACGGAAAGACAACGGCAAAGGCGAATACACTGGTTATGAAATTAAATTGACTGATTTGTTCAAAGAGCCTCTGTGCTCTGTTATGAGCGGGACTAGAACTGATGTCATCGCATTCCAAATGCAAATGGGCTTATATTTTGCCGCGCCGAAAAATCTGTGCCGCCAATGCCATGGCGAGAATGGCAACGAGCGCGGTGTAGATAACCGATATTGTCAGCGCACCAAGGAAAAACCCTGAGAGCAGAGGTCCCAGAGCCGCGCCGAAATCACGCCAGGTTTGCATAACCGCCATGCGGTGCATGACTTGATCGGTCGGGTTGCGTGCCGCGACAGTGGCCGGCCCCAGTGCTGCGATCGCTGCCCGACCAACGATGACGGCGCCCGCACCGGCGTAGACATGGCCCAGCGCGATAGCGGCAAGGCCGAGGGCTGTTAGCAAGGTTGCTATGAACAGAGATTTTTCCGTTCCGACTTGATCGCCAAGCCAACCGCCGATGGGCGCGAAGACGGCGTCCCCGACACGGCGTAGCGACAGTACAATGCCGCCACCCAGTATGGCGGCTTCTAGGGACACCAGATCAGCCAGGATCAGAGTGATGGTCATGGCGAATACGCCGTCGACGGCAAATCCGACCGCGAAGAACAGTAGGTCGAGTAGATTTGGGCTGGGTAACCACTGGGTGCGCTCGGGCGGGGGGGCGACTTTTTCCTTCGGCAGGGCGAGGGCGAAGGGGAGCGCGATGAATGAGGCTAGCCCGAGATAGAGGAACGCAACCTTGGGGCCAAACTGACTGGCGAACCAAGCGCCGGCTGTTAGCGCGATTAGGGAGCCAAATTGCTGGATTGCTCTGCTCAACCCAACTCTCGTACCTGCGCGGCGTTGGTCCGCAACCGCATAGGCAAGCGTGGTGAGGGTCAGGGCAGCAAAGGAAAGGCCCCACAATAACCTGGCGAATAGCAGGGCCCATCCACCGTCGAACAGCCAGTACATTACCGTCGATGACGCACCGCCGATGCAGGCTATGATGGTTGCTAACCGGATACCGTAAATCGTTATCGCATGGGCAATAGCACCATAGGTGATGATGCGGACGAACCGGTTGGCGGAGAGCAGAACCCCTACCCAGATTAGGGAAATGCCGAAAATTTCCGCGCTAACCGGCAGCACGACATAGATTAGCGCGTCGCCCATTAATACAATCGACAGGACGGCCGCAGACAGGCTCGTTGCCCCAAGCGAGGGGGCTACCGGTGACGGATTATCGGGTGTTTGCGACACGAAACTCGCTAAGCTTTATTGCAGGGCGGCGCACATGTCCGCCTGTTTAGTGCAAAATCCAATGAAAGATGTTTGCTGACTTAAAGAAAGGGACGTGGTTACCAATTTATAGGATAAGGCGGATGGGACGCCTGCGCACGCCGAAAACTATCTTATGAGTAACCGATGATTTCTGTTTCGTCATTAAATCAACCCTCGTGATTGGCCAGATCGTTCATGGCTTTACCTAAGGTCCGGCGCAGAAATGGTTCGTAAAAGGCAAGAGCATTCCGAAAGTGGCGACACATTAGTTAGTGCCAGTCGGTAGTAATGGTGATCAATGAAATCTTCGTCGGTTCGCAGCATTAAAAGATCGAAGGGCCGTGTCTAAACAAAAACCGATTAAAGTTGAATCCCAAGCGTTTTATGGAACGGCAGGCTTTGAAGTTGATCCAAGGGTTTGAAATCAATCCAGGAGGAGTTGCCGCGCATTATGTAGTGTCCTCCGCGCCATAATCGTAGATTTGGTGGCGCACGAACTTGGACCGATGCGCCGTTTTACTTAGGTCCTATAATGGCGCCGCAATTCGGCGGGGAGGTAACGAATGATCCAAGGTATGCGAGGAAAACGGGCGGCGGTCACTGGCGGTGCGCAAGGTATTGGCTATGCCATTGCGGCGAAACTGCTGTCGCAGGGCGCGCAAGTGGCGCTTTGGGATCAGGATGAGGTTTTGATGGCGGAAGCGGTCGCTAGACTGGGCGATGGTGCGCGCGGCGTTGCCGTCGACGTCACAGACCAGGAAACGGTTGCCGCTGCGGTCGCTGAATCGCAAGAAACTCTCGGTGGGATCGATATCTTGGTGAATAATGCCGGGATCGCCGGCGCGGCTTTGCCAGTTCGTGACTACCCGCTAGACGAATGGCGCCGGGTTATCGATATCGACTTGAACGGCGTCTTCTATTGCTGCCGCGCCGTAGTGCCTGTCATGGCTGCACAGGATTACGGCCGCATCGTCAATATCGCCTCCATCGCGGGTAAAGAGGGCAACCCGAACGCGTCCGCCTACAGTGCTGCCAAGGCTGGGGTGATTGCCCTGACTAAGTCGCTTGGCAAGGAACTGGCGGACACAGGCGTGAGAGTTAATTGCATTACGCCGGCGGCGGCGAAGACGCGGATCTTCGACCAGATTACGCAGGAGCATATCGACTACATGCTCTCCAAGATCCCAATGGGCCGCTTCGTCAAGGTCGAAGAGATCGCCGAGCTGGTGGCTTGGTTATCCTCCGAAGCTTGCGCCTTCTCGACCGGTGCCGTCTTCGATATCTCCGGCGGTCGCGCGACTTACTGAAATTGCATTCCTCCTTGACTAGCAGATTGCGCGTGGCCGTACTTGAATGACGCAGGCATTAATCGCCCCACAGAACCACTGAAACAGCGCCAAAATTTGACTTTGCTGCCTGCCCTCTCTGTCTCCCGCAAGGCGATGTGCAGTTCGATGCTGAGCGTGTGGTCGGCGGAGGGCCTGCGCCATTGCAATCGCCCTTCCCCTGGAGCTTTCTACGGGGTCACATCTCGGGCGAAGCGCAACACGCGCATGCCTTTACGGGCGTGGGGGTTGGGCATCACGAGGATGCAATCGTCATGGGGCATCGTAACTGGCTTTTCTCCGTCTGTCGCGATCACCGTGCCGGCCTCGGGGAATTGTTCCAGACCTTTAAAATCCTCGACGAAGTGGAAGTAGTCCGTCTCCGTCGTCAAGCCGGCGGTGACTTCTAGCACCCGCTGCGGTGCCGGATCATTGTCGGTTACGTGAGCGGCGAAGAAGTCCGGATCGATGAAGTCGACCGCGCTTAGGAAATAAAGCGCTGTGTCGAGGGCGTGGGTCGCCGTCGATTTTGCCCAGTGCTGGCCGCACTCAACAAGCAGTGCCGTCTTTTGGTTGGCTGTGTCGTTAAAGGGGGTGTACTCGATCAACCGTTTGCCACGGACATGGCCAGATCCGCAGACGATATGGCCGGGGTAGCCAATCTGTCTCGCTATCTTGACTTCCTTGTCCAGCCCATTGCACAGCATCAGTGCGGGCGACAGTGTGCCCATCGAATGGATGTCGAGCAGATGATCCACTGTATCAAAAATTGGCCGCAGTTCGCGAGCTCGGCGTAATTCGATATTGTCTTCGTCGCCATCGAGCCTTTCCTCTACCCACACCCGGTTAATGTCCTCGTCCACCAAACGGGAATAGCGCGGATAATTCGGGTCGAACCGGCTGAAGGCCATGTGGTTAACGAAGGCCAGGCTCAGTCTACCGTGGGTTGGCTCGATACCATGGCGGAACAGATGGTCAACGGCTATCGCGCCGCAGATCTCGTTGCCGTGCGTGACAGCGTTGATCATGACGTGCGGTCCAGGTTTGCCACTATCCAGGGTGGTGACATAGTCGACGCCGGTATTCCCAACCTTGTAGGCGGATAGGTCTGGTGCAATCAATTCGACGGGATGATCCTGCGCGGGCACGGTCACGACTCCTTTATTGCTTGCGTGGTTATTCTACCGTGTCTCATGCGGTTTCGGCGATTTTGAGGCCTAGTTCCTCGATCATCGCATCACGCATGCGAAACTTCTGAGCTTTCCCGGTTACTGTCATCGGCAGTTCTTCGCGAAACCGGACATAGCGTGGAATTTTGTAGTGGGCGATTTGCCCATGACAGAACTCTTTAATCTCTTCCTCTGTCGCGCTAGCATCAGGCTTAAGGATGATCCAGGCGCAAATTTCTTCACCATATTTCTCATCAGGAATGCCGAATACCTGGACCTGCTGCACCGCTGAGTGGCGATAGAGATACTCTTCGATTTCGCGTGGATAGACGTTCTCGCCTCCACGGATCAGCATGTCCTTCACCCGGCCGGTGATGTTGCAATAGCCTTCTCCGTCTATGGTCGCCAAGTCGCCGCTATGCATCCAGCCATCGGCGTCGATTGACTCGAGCGTGCGTTCCTCGTCGTCCCAATAGCCTTTCATTACCGAATAGCCGCGCGTGCACAGTTCACCCTGCACGCCGGGGGCCACGGTAGCGCCGGTGTCGTCGATTACCTTGCATTCCACGTGCGGCTGAATACGGCCAACCGTGGAGACGCGCTTATCCAGCGGATCGTCAGTAGACGTCTGGAAAGAAACCGGGCTCGTTTCAGTCATGCCGTAGGCGATGGTGATTTCATCAAGATGCATGTCGGCGACGCAGCGCTTCATTACCTCGATTGGGCATGGGGCGCCGGCCATGATCCCTGTGCGCAGTGTGGACAGGTCGAACGACGGCAAGTCTGGATGACCTAGCATGGAGACAAACATAGTGGGCACGCCGTAGATTGCAGTGCATTTTTCTTTCGATATGGCTTTTAAGGTTGAATCCGGGTCGAAGCCCTCCGCTGCAAAGATCATTGCTGCACCTGCGGTGGCACAACCCAGCGTGCCCATCACCATGCCAAAGCAATGGTAGAGCGGCACCGGAATGCACAACCGGTCAGCTGCGGTGAAACGCTGTGCACCTACCACGTAGCGGCCGTTATTAATGATATTGATATGGCTCAGTGTGGCGCCTTTCGGTGCGCCGGTGGTGCCTGAGGTAAACTGGATATTAATAGCATCGTCGGGGTCGAGCGTCGCCGAAATTGCGTCCAGATCGACTGACATTTTGTGGCCGCGCGCCATTATCTCTTCGAACCCATACATGCCTGGTACCGGTTCCGTGCCCATCTGGATTATGGTCCTCAGCGCCGGCAAATTTTCCGAGGCGAGCGCGCCGGGTTTGCAGGCTGCTAACTCGGGTGCCAGTGTTTGCAACATTCCGGTGTAGTCGCTTGTTTTGAAACGGGTTGCCGTCACCAGAGCAGTGCAGCTGACTTTGTTTAAAACGTATTCGACCTCGGCCAGGCGGTATGCCGGGTTGATCGTGACTAGCACGAGACCAAGCCGCGCGGTTGCGAACTGAGTTAGGAGCCATTCGTAACGATTGGGTGACCAGATACCTACGCGGTCGCCGGTGGAAAGGCCGAGCCCATGCAAACCCGCCGCGAGTGCATCGATTTCCCGGGATAGTTCTTCCCAGTTCCAGCGCACGCCTTGCTCAATGAAAACGACTGCCTCCCGGAGGCTGAATTCAGACACGGTCGATGCAACTACATCGGGGATCGTTCGGCGCCAAAGTTCGGGCGATGGAGAGCCAATGACGTGAGCTTGACCATTTCGGGGATGCAGGTCGGTTACCGACATTGTCTCTTCCTCTGTTATCCGCTGCAAGTTGCTGCTAGGTCAGCTTCCTTGACTTCGTTGACTAGCTGGTGTGCCGGCAATCTCTGATTGCGTAGATATAGAAGCCCTATTTTTAGGCTTAATCCTTACAATGCAAAGATAATGGTTGTTGTGTTACCGCAGCGTTTCAAAGAACGCCACGATTTCTTGGTTTGCCAGGTCGGGTGCTTCGTAATGAACGAAATGGCCGGCCTCTTCGGTCACGTCGACCTGAATGTTAGTGAAGTATTCGGACAGGCGGTCGCGCCATTCGGCTTTGAGGACCGGGTCATGCGCTCCCCACAGCATACGCGTCGGGACGGTGATTTTTTCGATCGGCGGCAGGTCGCCGCGGATTATAGCTAATCGTGCTGCATTCGTCGCGCGGTACCAGTCGAACCCACCCTTGATGTTGCCTGGTTTCATAAAATTATCGACCCAGCTTTCCAAATCGCTGTCGAAAGCATGAGGATCGCGGGTCAAATGTCCGAGGAAGTAGCCGAAATAGGCCCGACAAGACTCACGACTGGCGCCCACGACTTCGACGGCCATGTCGAGCTGCTGAAAGCTTTGGTACCAAATTTCTTTGAGGTGATCTGCCTCCGCCCAGCGTGCGCCGACGCCGGGATAATTGCCATTGAATAGGAATAGGCCGGTTAGTCGCTCAGGCCAATGCCGCGCGAAGTTTTGCAGAACGCTGGCTCCGACATCATGTGTTACGACGCCGAAGCGGTCGAGGCCGAGATGATCGGCAAGCATTTTTAAATCCGTGGCATAGGTCGCGACCTCTGGCACTTTCGTAGGTTTTTCGGTGTCACCAAAGCCGCGCAAATCGGGCACGATGACGTCGAATTTTTCCGCTAGATGAGGAATATTTTTGTGCCAGGCGTACCAGAATTCGGGCCAGCCATGGATTAGGAACAATGGTTTGCCCTGTCCATGACGGACATAGTGAACCCGGAGATCCGGTAGATCAGCATAGCAGTGGTTCCAGTCCATGGAGCGCCTTCTAATCCGTGTGCGAGTACATAGTCTTGCCCGGCCAGGGCATTTCCGCTCGCAGGATTGTGTTGGTATTGGATTCGGTAATGTACATGAAGCGGTTTTCCGGGCCGCCGTAGGCACAGTTCGTGGTGAATAGCCCTTCGCAGGAGCGGACGCGGTAGAGTGGCTCCCCCAATTTGCTAAATAACCAGACTGAGCCCATGCCGGCGTGACAGACAGCGAGATTACCATTAGCGTCGAGTGCCATGCCGTCCGGTCCTCCAGCACCGCCGGATAGTTGTACGAACAGGCCGACCTTGAAGGTGCCGCCGGCCTTCGGCAGTGGCATGCGCCATACAGCGTTTGCTCGGGTGACGGCGATGTAAAGCAGGCCCTCATGGAGATCGGGCACCAGGCCATTCGGGCTCGGAATAGTATCGATCATGCACTCCAGCCGCCCATCGATGTGTTGCCTAAAAACGCGGCCCGTGGGGTCGTGCAGGCCGGTCAGGCCCTGGTCTGTAAAGTACAGCGTCCCATCTTGTGCGAAGACCAGATCATTGCAACCCTTGAAACCTTCCATCTTCGCCCTCGACAGATGTGGGGTCACTGCGCCGGTCTCTGGGTTCAGCTTCATGATGCCGTTCGCAAAATCAGCAAGGTAAATCGTGCCGTCCTGGTGGATTTTTAGGCCGTTCGGTTCGCCATCATAGTCCGCTACTACGTCCCACTCGCCTGTGTTGACGTCGAGGCGGAAGATCCGTCCGAACGGTATGTCGACGATATAAAGATTGCCGTTGCGGTCGAAGGAGGGGCCCTCCAGAAAACCATCTAGCTTGGCCCCTTCTAGGCTGGCATCAGCCCACGCGGAATTGGCATTTTTGCACAGTTCCTTCGGCAGGCGAGCGAAGACCTCAGTCTGAATGTCTTGCGGCGGCGGGTAGAGACTCATGATGAAATCCTCGTGGGTAAACGGGTTTTTTAGCAGGCCGTATCGCGCCACACGCGGTTCAACCATTCCGGGCCGCCCTTGGCCATGTATAGGCCCGCGGCGATCGAAGCCATGGCTGCGGTCCGGTTGCGATCGGGTTGACTGTAGGTGTTGCGCGCCTGAGCGGCGGTGATGATCTGGCCAATAAACTGGCCTTGCCATAGCATCGGAGCGTAGATCGCGGAGCCCATACGTGAGGTCTTGAGGATCTGCTTGAAGTCGCTGTGCTCGTCTGTGTTTTCCAGGATTAACGGTTTCTGATGCTTCCAGGTCCAGCCGGGATGTCCAGTACTGAGCGGAAATTTGAGCCGGTGCTGTTCGAGAGGGAAACCCCATTCCGCGACCAGCAGATGTGACGCGTCGTCGGGTGCCACGAGGAATACGCCGCCGACAAAGAAATGGCGCTCCCCTGTTTTCAGTGAACTCGGCTGTTTGAAGGCGTCGGCGTTGCCGGTGATCCGTAAACTCGTCTCCACGCATATGCTCAGTGCAGTTTCGGGGTCGTTGGCATCGTTGGCTGCTTGGGTGGCGCGGGCGACTTCCGGCCAGGGATCGCCGGTCATGCTGGCGGGAATGACATCGCTCATGGTGTCCTCATCCGGGGTTTTGTGTTGCCCAATGGTCGGCAATGGCCTTGCGGGTTGCGATCCAGACATCGGGCTTGGCGGCGACATGGTCAAGGAACCTCTCGAAATAGCCGATGCGTCCGGGCCTGCCAATGATGCGGAGATGGACGCCAAGCGACATCATACGCGGCGCATCCGCTCCCTCGCGATACAGCCACTCAAACGTATCGATAGTGTATTCCAGCCAATCCGACGGCGTTAGGCTGGGTGCAGTCCACATCTTCATGTCGTTGGAATCTAGCGTATAAGGCAGAATGACGATCGGTTTCGCGTAGGTCTTGTCCCAGAAGGGGATGTCGTCGGAGTAATCGTCCATATGATAGGTGAAGCCTTCCTCGACCAGCAATCGCCGCGTGTTTTTGGTCAACAGATAACGAGATAACCAGCCATACGGTCTTGTGCCCGTGGTCTTTTCGATCGAAGCGATGGCCTTTTGGATGAAGTCCCGTTCCGCATCCTCTTCCATCTGGAACTGGTGAACCCAGCGCCAACCATGGCTGCAGGTCTCGTGGCCGTCTGCCGCAATCTGCCGGGCCAGATCGGGAGCGCGCTCCAGTGCCAAAGCGGCGGCGGTGAAGGTCGCCGGCATACCACGGTCGCGCAGCAGCCGCATAATGCGAGGAGCCCCGGCCTTCAGCCCGTACTGGTAGTTACTTTCGTTGCCGTAGTTGCGGATCGATTTGCGCAAGGAAACCCCAAGCTCGTCGACGACTTCTGGCCCGCGGTCGCCGTCGGCAATAGTCATCTCGGAGCCTTCCTCGACATTTACGACGAGGCTGAGCGCCAGTCTGGCGTCGCCGGGTAAGGTCCAAACGCTCATGGATAAAGTCTCCGATTCGTTGACTGCTGGTATTCTGCTATAGAGTTGGGCGAGAGAACAATGACAAGCACCGTCAACTATTTTACCGCCGCCGACATGCTCGCGCTGGCTGCGGACTATCCGATTGGGCCCGCCTTCTTGGCACGGTTTACCGTGATGAGCCGCGACGAATTACGGGCCCTGCAGGAGGCGCGTTTCCGGACCTTGGTCGCTCGTGCTTGGCAGATACCTTTCTACCAACGCCATTGGGGCGCGAAAGGCATCGAACCCTGCGACATTGTCGGGCTTAGCGACATCGACAAGCTGCCGCCCTTCGACAAGTCTGACATCATGGCCAGTATCGAGGCGCATCCACCCTTTGGAGATTTTCACGGCATGGCGCTCTATCCGCCGGGGGAGCGCCCACCGGTGGTCGTTCATACCACGTCGGGTACCACCGGCAAGCCGCAGGTGCTGTTGTACGGGCCAAAAAGCCGAGAGGTTCAGAACCTGCTGATCGCGCGCTTCTACTTGCTGCAGGGGCTTAGGTCAGACGATATCGTTCATTCTGTTTATGGCCACGGCATGGTCAATGGTGGGCACTATCTTCGAGAGGCAGTGGTCCATTGGACTAACGCGATCTTTCTGCCGGCGGGAACTGGGGTGGAGACCCGCTCGGTGCAACAGGTTGCAATGATGCAGGATTTCGGCGCCACTGTGATTGTCGGTTTTGCCGACTACATCAAGTATCTAGCAGATGTGGCGCGCGAGCAGGGGCTAGAGCCGGGTCGAGACATTCCGATCCGCATGATATCCGGTCATATGGGCCGCGAAGCCGTTGAGATGTTGTCTGAGAGCTGGGGCGGTGCGGCTGTGTTTGACTGGTACGGCGTTGGCGATACAGGTGCCATTGCGGGGCAGGGGCCGGATAGGCAGGGGCTCTACGTCAATGAAGATGCACAGTATCTCGAAATATGTGACATCGAAACCGGCGCACCGGTTGAAGACGGGCAACCTGGCGACATGATAAATACCTGTCTGTTTAAGGACGACATCTACCCAATTATCCGCTTCAATACGCATGACGTCTCCGCCTTTCGCACCGACCCAGCGCCATCCGATCTGGTCCTAAGGCGGATCGAAGGTTTCTTGGGGCGCAGCGATAATATGATCAAGTTACGAGGCATCAACTTTTTCCCTCAGGCGGTTGGCGGCATGTTGGCGGAACGGCCGGAATTCACCGGAGAGTTCATCTGCCGCGCAACCCGGGACGCGAGAGGGCGTGACGAAATGACAGTAACTGTCGAGGTCCGCGGCGCGGCGGATACCGCGCTGGAAGAAACCTATCGCGCGTTGTTACGTCGCAAGATCGGTGTTGAGGTCGATGTTGCCTTCGCACCGCCTGGAGGTCTGGTTGCGCAGACGCAGATCGAGGCCCGTCAGAAGCCGATCCGGCTCTTGGACGAGCGGTTCGAAGACCCCATTTAGGCGCTTTATTGGGCTTAAACGAATCTACGAACCAGGTGGCGCGGCGGAAGGTTATGGTGCGATGGTTGCCGGCTCTTGACCTGAATTTCGGATAGGAGGTGGATCTGATCCGTTTATCTTTGCCCGAGATTGAGGTTTAGGCAAGCATTGACGAGTATCGAACCGATCTTTCTGCCGGGCTGGCGATAAGCTCTGGAGAACGTCTCCGCTTGGACCGGCATCAAAGGTATCGACGCGCTGGTCCGCAGCCTTATTAAGATTGGAAAGTACCAAAAATTTCTGTGCCTGTTGGAACACAAATTGGGCTGATGGCTGCGGAACCGGTCCGTCTGCTGACGACGCTAATGGCGATCTTCGTTCTATCTGTTCCGTTCATCGCGCTCAATGACCCGTGCGTGATCAAAATTAAGGACAGCTTTTCAGCCTCTAATCCAATTGCCAGTGATCGGGTACAGGTTCCGCCTCTTGCTCGCCGGGCCAGGGCGGCATGGTCGCAATCACGAAGCAAAGCGGCGTTAATCCGGTGTTGCGGAACTGAAAATGGGCGCCGGTTGGCATGGTAAGGCTCACTCCTTGAGCTACGGGTACAATTTCTTCTCTGTCGTTGAACGCACGCCACACTTCGCCGTTACCGGAGAGGAAGTACCAAATTTCTTGTATCGTCTTATGGCGGACGGCCTTGGAAACCCCAGCCGGCGGCAAGGTGCAGTGCACCAAGCTGGCCCGGGTCATCTCGCCTAGGAAGCGGATTTCAGATCCATCTGGGGCAATCGCGTCTACCACGCAGGACAGTTGTCTGGTTTGAAAAGGCATCCTCGTTCTCCGTTGTCGCGGGCCAAATTTGAGCCACTGGGCCTCCAATTGCTAAACTGTGTTAGGTTCCTCGTCGTCTTATCGAAAGCAGGAGAGATTCCAGGATGTCTGACGTCAACAGTTTGTCCGCTATAGAAGTCATCTCGTCCGGCAAGGCGCTGGGGGCTGAGGTGCGTGGCATTGATTTTGCCCAGCCTGTGCCCGGCGAGGTCCGCGATAAGTTAGTGGAGATCTGGGGCGACTATCTGGTGCTGCTGTTTCGCGGTCTCAAGCTTAGCGACGATCAGATGTTGGCTACGGCGGAGTTGTTTGGGGGTAGCCAAACGGCCAAGTCGCGCGATTTTTTCATTGAAGCTGGGGTCAAGCCCGGTGAGAATGACCGAGTTGCCAAAAAACCGGCAATCACGATTATTTCCAATGTGGACAGCATAGGGAAAGCGGGCGTCGCATCCGAAGCCGACCGTAGTCTTAGCCTGAAATGGCATTCCGATAATTCCTATGTCGAGGTGCCGCCCACTGGCAGCCTGCTACACGCGTACACGGTCCCAAGTAAGGAATATGGCGGAGCGACGTCGTTCAATAATCAATATCTTGCCTACGAAAACCTATCGGACGAACTTAAGGCGGCGATTGAGGGTAAACATTGCGTACATGACGATCATCGCAACACTTCGGGTCTGCTGCGACCGACCAAAAAGAAACCGGAGAAGCGGGAAGACATCACAGGACCGAGTCATCCTCTGGTTCGTGTTCATCCAGTAACTGGCAAGCGCGCGCTTTATTTAGGTCGGCATTACGAGTGGCCGTCCAGCTATATTCCCGAACTTGGAGACCAGGAAAGTGAGGCCTTGTTGGCTAAACTGTGGGATGCAGCTACCGACGATACACTCATGTGGTCGCATGAAGACTGGCAAGCGGGCGACCTGTTGATGTGGGATAACCGTTGTACCATGCATGCGCGTTCGCCCGTGGATCATTCGCAGGCGCGGGTTCTGCACCGCACCCTTATTAAGGGCGATCCAGTGATTTCTGCTTGGGATCAACCATCGGCCGCCGCTGAATAATCGGCTTACGAACGGATTAAAGTGGTAAATTCAAACTGCTTGTGGACGATGGGAACTTGTACGGGCATATAATTGAATATTTCATGATAAAATTTCAGTAAGGGTAATAATTGGACCTGCAATAGGCTTTCCTGCCGTAACTTAAATTACTCCACAGTCATTTATTATTAGACTAATTTTTTAATATTAATTTCATTACCTATTCCCGATACATCATTTCTTGTCTAAGCCGTGTAAAGATCGGCGGCCAGTGTGATAATCTGGAGAAAAAATAAGGTGCTATTCACAAGAATAGGGCCAAATTCTTTGTGTGTTTTCAGGAATGAATGTTTTGTCGCCTGTCATAATCGGCACTAATACGTATTTGTCGTCATCTGGTAGTGAGGCTATACTCTTTGATTCATATGGTTCTTTTTTTCTGTAAAATGCATTTGGATCCATCCAGTACCCATCTGCTGGCATGGAGAAGCGACCGGTATTTGTCCATTCAGGAAAGTGGGAATAAAGGATTGCAAAATGCAGCGCATCTCTTCTAATGTTTCTCCCCATTTTACCGGTATTACTTGTCTTGCCAACTTCCTCACCCATTTTCACGTTGGCACCTATTTGTAAATCAGGAAAATCGCTAAGATGAGTATATTGTGAATAAATAAAATATGGTAATCCCGTTTGGCTAGGGGTGTGGCGAAGCATTATTTCAATGCCCTTACGATTGTTCTCATTCAAAAATTTTCCAATTACCGTACCATCTGCTACCGCGTATATGGGTGTTCCATAGGGTTGTGGGATATCAATGCCTTTATGTATTGCGGAAAAAGGTCTCTTGTGACTGTAATCAATCGCCCATTTTTCTGAGTCAATTTCTGGGCAATTTGCACCCCCAATGAAGTTTGGAATTAAACCAGTTTCAATTGCACCCCGTCTCTTCTGAAAAGCAACAGCCGTTGAAGGGCTTCGCCTATTCCTAATTAGAAAATACATTTCCGGTGCCACTTCTTCAGGAGGTATATAACCTTCTAAATTAGAAAATAAGGTTAAAGGTTTATGTGTTTTGTGTTGGTGACTATAAGCACCATTACAAATGAATAGAAATGCTGCTAGATTTATAAAACCGAAATTACGTATTCTCCTGTGCGATTTTTTCATATTCATTTCTGCTTCTTTTCCTTCTTATGCTAGGGTATCGTTTATTTGAGTCTTTCATCTATTTTCAAAAAATCTCATGCAGTTCTTTTTGCCCAGGTAATCTATCCTGGTTACCGTGTTTATTTGTTATTTGTTTCTGTCACTTTTGCTTCCTTTTGGTGTGCTACCTATAAAGAATTCGGTTCTCGTTATAGGTAGATTCATCGTTGCATTAAACGCATTCACCATCTACTCAGATAGAATTACGCGGGGCCTTCCCATTCAGGAACCAGTCCAAAATTCTTGGGTTCTCTTCGCGCGGGTAGGTGTGCGCTAGATCTGGTATTTCGCGAAACACCAGGTCAGCGCCGAGGCCGCCTAGGGTTTCACGGGCCATATGGGCGATCTCGATATCAAACATCCAGTCATGCGTACCATGTGTTAGATAGATTGGCCGCCCGGCAATGTTCGGTGCTTCTATTAGCTCTAGCATCATCGGATGGAAGCTTGCTGCGATCGGCGCTAGGTGGGTAAAAGGCGACGTGGATCGAAGCCCACTGACATAGGTGAAGGTGGCACCATCACTCATGCCGGTCATGAGAAGACGATTTTCATCGATCGACCAACGTGAGGACACCGTCTCGAGAATTGCTTCCAGATTCTCACTATCGATGTCGGTACCCATCAAGGCCCAGGTGTCGCTTTTTGCTGTGGGACTGATCAGGATGAACCCGCGGCTGCGTGCTTCTTTGAGCCATGTCCAAAGAAATCCGCGCCCGTGTCCGGCGCCGCCATGAAGCGCGATTACAACGGGGTATTGTTCGGCGGGATCGTAATATTCCGGTACGTAGAGAGAATAGCCGCCCTTGGTGGCGCGTTCGTTGTCAACATGCTGGATCCCCGTTCCTGGTCCGCCATCGAATAGGCCGGCCAGAAATTCTGCGTCATCATGCCGGAAGTCTTCCAAAAAGAAGCGGTTGACTGCTGGAGAGACAGGGGCGGCGGGATACAAAGTTTCCAACGCGTAAGGTGTGTATCGCAGTGCCCGGTATGCGTGAAAAATCCCCTCAGGGTCAGACGGCACCTCCTGAAAGGCAGCCATCGCCTTGAGGGTTAGATCCATCGAAGTTTTTATGCCGGGTTTGATACCTCTCCCCGATTCGATGAAAGCCTCATGCGCGCGCTGTAAAGGGCCGTGAACATCTTCGAGCTTCAGCTTGACGTTTTCCAGATGGATTGGGTGCAGGTGACGTTGGGCTGACTGGAGGCGTGTCAGAGCAAGCAGCAGTGGTGTGATAGCCTCGTCGAGGTTCATGTTGCGATGACGTTTTGGACGACACTGGAACGAGCAAGCGTTTGCATAGACATGACAGGTAGACCTTATCTCGAATTGACTTGAGCAAAGCCGATGATAGACGAGCCTTTCAGCGAGGCCAATCTCGCCGGATCAATAGGCCAAAAAGTATTTCTCAACGCATTTAGCGAGTAGGTTTTCGTCTTGCTTGGCAAAAGGCTCGGTGGTGGCACTGTTTCCAACTATGAGCCGTCAATGTTCGGCAGCCGCGTCGGACCCCATATCAGTTCCTTGAGGTCTACTTTTCGCCCTAATACGTTTTTGCTAAGATGGTGCTTAACGCCATTTATAAGGAGTAGTCGATATGCCAATCGTACGCATAGATGTCCCACAATGGGTGAGCCATAAGCAGAGGCTGGAGATCCGAAAGGAAATGCATGGCTGTATCGAGCGCACTTGGTTCAAGGAGCATATCTGGGTGGCCGTCCGGGACTACACCTCGGAACCGGAAGAGCGCATGGTCATCATGACGGTTGAGGTGCGTGAAGGTCGTGGTAACGATAAGGAACGGGCGGAGGCGCTGTTTCTGGAAGCTCAGGAGGCCTTGCAACGCATTGTGGGAACTCGTTCGAGTGAGCTAATTGTGCTGTGCCGTAAGTTCGGCCAGGAAGATTGCATTTCGGCTGGGGACGCATTGCCGCCGCTGGAAACGGCAACACCACCCGTGGAAAGTCTGCGTCGCCGTATCGAGGCTGCCTGAGCTTTATTGTAATACGCGTGGCCTGAGTAGGATGGAATTAAAGGTTGATCTCGAGCCAGAGTGGCTGGTGGTCTGAGCCTCGCGCCGCCTTGTCGACCCAAACCGAGCCTATGGCATCCGCCAAGCCTGGACTGATGAATGCGTAGTCGATGCGCCGGTTACCCGTAGTTTCGAACTTCGTGTGGCCACCATCCGGTGCTCCGCCGCTGTGTATCCAGGCGTCGAGATAGCTGTCATGTTCCGTGATACGACCATATTTTGGATCTGTGGGTCCAACCAGGGCCGTATAGGCCGTTTCGTTTGGCGTCATGTTGAAATCGCCAAGCAGGATGGAGGCGTGCGGCCAGGGTGGTGAGGCGTCTCCTTCTGGCCAACTATCGCTTCGACCAGATAGGACGCCACCGTCGTGACCTGCATCTCGCTGGAAATTGCGGAGCGCTGCCACTTGCGCAAGCCGCTCCGGTTCTGCGGCATGGGCAAGGTGGATTGAGGCGACGCGGACTAAGCCGCCGGGAAACTCGATTACGCCGTCTAACATTGTTCTCTGCAAACTCAACTGCGCGTGTAAGCGCAACTTCGGCAGCAACCGGTTCTTCGACGCCAGGATCGGATGCCGCGACAGAAGCAGGTTACCGAACTGGCGCCGACGGTTGTTAACCGTACCGTCATCATTCCGGGTACTGGCATTCAGATCGACACCCGGCCCGTAGACCCAATGAAATCCGGGTAACCGTTCAGTAATTGCCGAGACCTGATCGGCCATTTCCGATCGCGCCCAATAGCGGTCGACTTCCTGCATCGCGATTACGTCTGCGTTAGCTATTTCACCGGCGATCCGGTCAAGGTCGACGCGGCCATCCTTGCCGGTGCCGAATTGAATGTTGTAGGCGACGAGTTTCATGCTGGCTTATTCCGCGCCGTGGCCGCCGCCATAGCCGTTGGCGGTCTCAGGACTCCAGCCTGACAGTTTGTCTGGTTGCGGTTTGTAGATTTCAATATGCATCGGCCAGCAGGGCGCTTCGTCGCTGGAATGGCCGCTTCCGCAATCTCCGCCGGGACAGGTGGACAATCCGGCTAACAAGTTGAATTCCGCGAACAGTTCGATGAAATCGCCGGGTCGCGCTGGGCTTGCCTTCATGAAGTATTCGTTGGTATCACGTGTGTAACCCGTGCACATGAAGACGTTGACCACGTCATGAACGTGGTTTTCCGCCTCGTTTAGCGGCAGATTCCTTGTATTCGCGAGTGCCCGCGTCAAGTTGGAATGACAACAGTTATGGTAGTCGTTGCCGGAAAGCATGTGCTGGGTGTAAGGGTCGCATCGCGTGCCGATAACATCATGAACACCGGCGCCGTATTCGTCGATCCCGTACCAGTCTAGCGTGTTGTATGTGACTGTTGCCATCGGGCGGAAGCCAGGGAAGCTGCTCCAAAGCCGGTCACCAGTACTGATATGAGTAGCATGCAAGGCACGCGTCTTACCGCTATAAAAGTGCTCAGTGAGGTCCTCGGTATTCCAAAGGTTCAGGTCGCCGACTTGCGGTCCCTCATTATTGCAGATGCGGAACAGGTGCCCTGCCGGCACTTCGAAGACGCGCGCGTCACGAGGTGGGATGGTGATGGTGTCCAGCAGTGTCATGCCGCTGCGAACGTTATCGTAGAAGCCTTGATCATAGGCCGGCAGCCGGTCGAGAGTGTAGACCGTAATTGGTTCGATACCCCGTCGCGCCGCTGCGTCTGCCGGTTCTGGGTTCTGTGCTGCTATCGCCATTGATTTTCCTTTCACTTTAAGGCTTTTGGGGCGTTATCCCAAAGTTATCGCAATCCGGGCCTAAACGATGTCGCTATCGCGTCCTTCCCAATAGGGTTCGCGCAATTCGCGTTTCATGATCTTGTCGAAAGCGTTGCGTGGAAAGTTGTCACGGAATTCGACATCAAAAACGCGTTGATATTTGGCCAGGCGCTGGTTGCCCCATTCCATGACTTCCGTTTCGCTCACTTCCGCGCTATCTCTCATCAGAGCCAACAGCAATGGCGTCTCACCCCATTTATCATGCGGGATGCCAATTACTGCGACCTCGAGGATCTCTGGGTGCTGCATGAACACCTCCTCGATATCGATTGGAAAAATGTTGACACCGCCAGAGATTACCATGTCCTTCGTCCGGCCGACGACATAGACATAGCCATCTTTGTCGATACGACCCAGGTCGCCACTACGCAGATAGGCACGGCCGGATTCGTCGCGCCAAAGCGTCTCCTCCGTCCGCTCGGGATCCTTGTAATACTCTTTCATAGCTAGAGCGCTGATACCGACGATCTCGCCGATTTCACCCTGGCGAGCTTCTTCGTTGTCAGCGCCGACCAACTTCACATCGGTGTGGACCGATCGGATTGGGCGGCCGACCGAACCTGCCTTGCCGCGCGCGTAATCTCCAGGGCCGACCATGGTGGCAAACCCTTCACTCATGCCGTAGATCTCCATCAAATCGGTGTGTGGAAAGCGTTGGCGTGTTTCATCGAAAGTTGTGGTTGGCAGGGGCGAGCCGCCGGTCAGGATAACTTGAAGGGCTCTGGTGTCATAAATGTCGAAGTCAGAGAGTTCTAAGGATACGATGAGCTGCGTTGGCACGGCGAAGGTGTGCGTGACCTTTTCGTCCTGCACAAGGCGCAGGAAGTCGCTAGCGTTGAACTTTGTCATGATAATGACTTTTCCGCCATGATGCAGCGCAGGCAGCATCGTGATCCATGTACCGTTGTGATAGAGCGGTGTGGTTAGCAAGACGGTTGCACCAGGCCCGATCTGTGTCGCTGTACCCCACCCAAGCGGATAAAGTAACCGGGATTGATGGCTGTGCACCATGCCCTTAGGGTCGCCGGTAGTCCCCGAGGTATACATAATGTTGAAATCATCATCGGGTGAGAGCGGAATGCCAGGATCGTCCGCAGACGCTCCGCCAAGGAATGCGCTGTAGCTGGTCCACCCATCCGCATCGAAATCAACCGCGATCAACGCATCGGTTAATAGGTCGCCCAAGTCGCCATGGATTGCGTCAACCTTGGCGCGATTATCCTTTGTAGCGAAAAGAAATCGAGCCTCACTGCGTTGTATCATTCGGGCGACGCTCTGTTCTTCGAACAGTGGGCTGAGTGGAACGATTATGCCGCCAGCCTTCACCACTCCGAAGATCAGTATTAGCATCTCCGCACCGCTGCGCGTTAGCAGACAGATTTTGTCGCCTTTATTAAGGCCGCGCGCGATTAAGGCGTTAGCAACCTGGTGATAGGCGGCAACAAAATCCGACCAAGTAAGCCGCAGATCGTCGCAGATTACTGCCTCGTCGTCGGGCTGCCATTCGGCGTAGCGCGATACTACGTCTGGAATTGTCAGTGGGGTGGCGGTGATCTGGCTCATGACAGCGACCTTATCTGATTGCACGACTATATTGTGGTTAATCCCATCGTTGGTTCAAATGCCGGCACCCCTCGCCAAGACGGGCACATTGTTTAAACTATCGAAAAGAGATGCCCTGGCGCTTAACTGTCGGGGAGGCCCGTTTTGTTTGGAGGACAAAGAGTATGAGCGAAGCCATCCTCGGTGGCATCAAGGTTGTCGAACTTGCCACTTTTATCGCCGGGCCGGCGACAAGTGTTATCCTAGCTGATTTTGGTGCAGACGTGATCAAGATCGAACCGCCGTTCCGGCCTGATCCCTTTCGTGGTGTTCACATGCGCGGCAGCGATACGCCAAAGTCGGACTACCCCTACGGTTACATTGTCGACAATCGCAACAAGAAGGGAATCGCACTCGACATCAAGACAGCGGAAGGCCGCGAGGCATTCGAAAAGCTTGTCACACAGGCGGACGTATTTGTTACCAACATGCCGATTCCGACGCGAGGCCGTCTTGATATTGCATTTGAGGATATCCGTGCTCTTAACCCGCGCATCGTCTACGCGTCTATCACCGCCTATGGAGAAACCGGACCGGAGGCGGATCGACCGGGGTTCGACACGACGGCACTCTGGGCACGGACAGGTTTGATGGACTTGGTGAAACCGGGGCCGGACTCGCCGCCTGCCCGCTCTCTTCCGGGTATGGGCGATCATCCGACCGCGATGTCGCTTTATGCCGCTGTTATGACCGGCCTGTTTCGGCGCGAGCGAACAGGCGAAGGGTGCCATGTCTCGACATCACTCATGGCGAATGGCGTATGGTGGAACGGTGTACTAACCCAGGCCATGCTATGTGGCGAGCAGGTAACTTGCCGGCCGCCTCGAGAGGAGGCGGGAAACCCGATGCATAATCTTTACATGACCCGGGATGAGCGTTGGATTCACATTGTCTTCAACACCAATTTGCATCGCTGGCCGGAACTGGCAGACCTGCTTGGTCGACCGGAGATCGGCGACGATCCGCGCTTTGACAGCCAGGAGGCGCGTATAGCGAACAGCGCGGAGCTAATTCCAATTTTGGAAAGTGCTTTCGGGGAGCGGAATTATGACGACTGGGTGCTGTTGCTTGAGGAAAACCGTTTCATCTTTGGTGATGTGCGTAAGATTGATCAGATACGCACTGACCGGCAAATGGTCGAAGGCCGCGCCTTGCGCCCGATCGAGGATCCAGCGGCGGGGGCGGAGTATGTTGTGGATTCGCCGATATGGGTTGAAGGCGCGGTGAAGGCTGAACCGACCATGCCACCGGAGCTGGGACAACATACAGAAGATGTATTGCGGAGCCTCGGCTATGACGATGCAGCGCTCAGTCGTATGCGCGATGTGGGCGCAATCCTGTAAGTCCTTGCAATGGATGAGAACTTCGGTTTGATCCGTGCGCAGGCGGATTTGCATCAGCAATATTTTATCGGGCTGCAACTCATGGTCTCGACCCGTGAGGGGCCGGCGGCGGTCCGTGAATGGATGTTCCATCTGTTCCGTCGGCAGCACGAGGAAAAATTTCTGTCTAGCTTCAGGAAGTTGGGCCTTGACGGTCTCCCGGATGCTGTAGCATCGGCGCAATACCATGTGCTTTCAAATACGCTGGGGGGAGTGGGGGTCGAATTCATGGCGGAGTCGGACACCAAGGCCTGGGTGCGGTATCGATATCCGCGTTGGTGGCTGGATGGTGCCGCCTTATGCGGCGTTCCGGTAGAGGCTGGTGATGGCTTCATGCGCGGGTGGCACGCGAACAATGGCGCGTCTCTCGGCAACCCACGGCTAGGTTTTGTCTGTGTGTCCGAGGACATGACGGGCGAGTTCGGCTTCTGCGGTTACTTCAAGGAGTTTGATCACGAACTGTCGGAGGTGGAACGGCTGCAATTCGCCAAGGACGAACGGCCTCCGCCCTTCAACCCTTCAGCGCAGCCAAAACCACCTGCGGCGGAATGGGACGAGGCACGTCTGGCGAAGGCTTACCGCAACTATGCGGTGGAATTCGTCCGCAACAGTGTGACCGCGCTGACAAAAACCCTGGGGCGGGTTCAGGCTGTCGAAAGGGGTGTCCTGGCCGCGAGGTTGACTGGATTACAGCAATACGCGCATCTCGCAGCATCGGTTGGTGCTGTCGACGGCGGCGTGCATGACGCTTCTCGTTTCCTTGCTGCGATGTTTGAGGGGATGGGGGACGAGGTGGAAACAGAACATACTGAAGGGCGTGCTGTTCTGCGGCAGAGCGGGTTGCGCATCGTGCGAGCGATGGACGGCGACGCTCGCGATGATTTACTGCGCTGTTGGACAGCAATTTGGAAGGGTACGGTCGCCTCACATCGCGCTTTTATCGATGTTGTTGTCGAAGAAGAGGGTGATACTCTGGTCTGGAATATCAGCGAATGACGGAACCACGCGTCCACCTTAATGCCATTAAGTCAAGCAGCCGGGAGGTACTCTCACCCTTTGAAGATGGTAGTATTATTTGGCGCGAATGGGGGGCAGATAACACGGCGCGGCCACCGCTGGTATTACTGCACGGGGGTTCCGGCGCCTGGAACCATTGGGTGCGCAATATCCCGAGCCTGGCAAAGCATCATCGCCTTCTGGTAGCCGACCTGCCGGGGTGCGGTGATTCTGACGAGCCGTCTCGCCCTTACGATGCGCCAAGCCTTGCGGCCATCATGTCCGGAGCCATCGACCATATTCTTCCGGGCTCTGTCTCGTTCGATCTCGTCTCTTTTTCCTTCGGTGGCGTCTTATCCGGTCTGATTGCACACAAACAAGCGCATCGGATCCGCAGCCTCACTTTAATCGGTGTGCCGATCCTCGGGCTGGCGGGGACTGGTCCGGCCAACGATTTAGTCGAGATCCCGTCCGACATGTCAGAGGCTGAGGCGGCACCCCTCTACCGGCGCAATCTCCAGAAATTGATGTTTGGCGATCCGGCAGCAGCTGACGACTTAGCTCTAGCCATACAGGTAGACAATATGGCCAAGGCGCGTCTTCGATCGCGCGGCATTGCGCGTTCCCGAGTTTTAGCGGACAGCTTAAAGGGTCTGCCCTGTCCTCTTAATTGCATTATAGGTGAGAAGGACGCCACCTTAGATCCTGACTTGGAGACCAACCGTGACTATGTCGCGGAAATTCTTCCGGCGGCCAGGTTTTGCGTGGTGCCTCGTGCGGGTCATTGGGTACAATTTGAGAGAGCGGAAACAGTAAATACGTTGCTCCGTGAGCTTTTGGTTTCGGGACCCAAATTTAGTTGATGTCTTTATCCGCGATAAGGGCTCGTGTCTTAACAGATATAGAGCTTGAACTCTGAACGAACCCTTAGCGCCCGGCGCGCCGTTCCAGGCAATTCAATTGTGGAAGGTCGATACAAACTGGCCGACTATTGGGGTAGTACCAGATGTCACGTGGTACGTCGGTCACCATTAGTCCGATGGGAATCTGTTCTCGCTTCCTGGTGTGGTAAAATTACTAGTGCTTGCGTCTGCGCGCCGGCGCCGCCGGGATCCCTCAAGAAATAGGAGCTTCGACATGGATCTTCAACTCACTGGAAAATCTTGCCTGATTACCGGCGCCAGCCGCGGTATCGGTTGGGGTACCGCGAAAATCATGGCGAACGAAGGATGCCGCGTCGCACTCGTGGCGCGGCGTGAGCACCTGCTCAACGAATTGGCGGATGAAATCGCCGCTGCAGGAAACGAACGGCCGGTTGTGATTGTCGAAGACGTAACCCATCAGGGCGCACCAGAGCAGATTCACGATCGCGTCTACGCGGCATTTGACGGCCTCGATATTCTGGTCAATAGCGCCGGTGGTTCGCGGCCAATTCCCTGGAATGCGTCGGTCGATATCTGGCACGAGGGCATGATGCTGAATTTCGAGATGCTGCGGCAACTGACGCATCAGTTCGTGCCTGGCATGCGAGAGAGGAAATATGGACGGGTCATCAACATTACTGGCTCGAGCGAACCCCGGGGCGTGAATGTCGCGAACGCTGCCAAAGGCGCGGTGCATATGTGGGCTAAGGGGCTATCGCGGATTGTTGCTGCGGACGGCGTAACCGTGAACAGCCTGCCGCCGGGCCGCATCAATAGCGAACAGATCCTTGAGAGGCTGCATCCCGACCCAGAGGAACGCGAACAATTTGCGAAGTCGGAGATACCGGCCGGCTATTTCGGCGAGCCGGAAGATATGGGCTATCTGATCGCCTTTCTCTGCTCTCCTCTGGCGCGCTACATCACCGGCGAGGTTATTCATGTGGATGGCGGTATGCACAAATTCGCACTTTAGCGACGTCTTTCTTGCTCGGCCTCACTTTATGTCCGATCATTTATCACTATGAATTCTAATGTGGCTATAGGCACGCAGCCGGAGGGCCGTGCGACCGGTGCTGCTGCATGGTATGCTGGGGACTTCAAACACGATCATACCTGGCTCCACCAGCTTAACGACGGCGATGTCGCGGAAATCGAGGCAGCGTTGCAAACGGCGTTGGCGACTGGCAAGCCGGTTACCGAATTGACCCGTACTGATTTTCCTCTGCCCTTCGTTGCCGCGAAGCTGGCGACTGTGGTCGGGGAGGTTGAACGAGGTCGTGGTTTTGCGTTGCTACGTGGCATCCAGCTTTCAGATTACTCGCGCCATGAGGCACAAGCGTTGTTCTGGGGTATCGGCCGGCATATTGGTGTCCCGGTTACTCAGAACCCGCAGGGGGTGCTACTGCACGAGATCGAGGATCTTGGTAATGATTATGATGGCAACAATGTGCGTGGGCATTCCACAAACGCGCAACTGCGCCCGCATGTCGACCCTTGCGACATTGTTGGACTGTTCTGCATTCGTCCCGCAGCGACAGGTGGGCTCAGCACGATTTCTAGCGCACTCACTATTTACAATGAGATCCTAAAAAATAATCCGAACTACCTGGCTCCGCTTTGTCGCGGCTTCCGTATCGACTATGCCGGTAAGGGGCCGACCGAAGCCCCACACCTGATCTCACCGCAGCGTATACCGGTTTTTAGCGAGTGTGATGGCTTTCTGACCTGCTACTACAACGCCAAACAGATCGAACGGGGTGCGGAGAAAAGTGGCAAGTTGCTTTGCGCCCTTGCGCAGGCTGCCGTACTTGAAGTCGAGGCACTAGCGCTGCGAGAAGATATCCGTTTCGACATGGGCTTTCAAACTGGTGATATCCAGCTACTGAATAACTATACGATCCTGCACGCGCGGACCTCTTACAAGGACGATCCTGCTGCGAAGCGGCTGCTGCTGCGGCAATGGCTGAACGTGCCGAACAGCAGGCCGTTGCTATCTGCGGTAGCTGATCGGCTCGGAACCGGGCCTCGGGGTGGGGTCAACCCTTATGCGATGAAGCGAGACTGACGAGAGAAGGAGTAAGACTATGGCGGAATATCGGTTGCTGTCGACCAGCGGCATTCTGGGCTACGGATTTCCGGAAGAATCAATTAAGCGTGGCGTGGCAATGGGCGTTGACATGATCGGCTGCGACGGTGGAAGCACGGACCCAGGGCCGCATTATCTCGGGTCCGGCAAGACCCTAAATTCGCGTCTAGCGATGAAGCGGGATCTCAAGCTGATGCTGCAGGCGGCGGTCGCGGAGGGCGTGCCGGTTACGATCGGAAGCTGCGGTGGCGCGGGTGGTGAGCCGCATCTGGAAGTGATGGCGGAACTAACCCGTGAGATAGCTCGTGAGGAAGGGCTTAGTTTCAAGATGGCAACGATCCATGCTGAGCAGGACAAGGGTTGGATCAAACAACAGATCGCCGACGGTAAGGTGAAGCCGATGCGCAATGTAGGCGCGCTGACCGAAGACGATATCGAAAATTCGGAACGAATTGTCGGCTGTATGGGTCCAGAGCCCTACATGGCGGCGCTGGATGCGGGCGCGCAGGTGGTGCTCGCTGGGCGTAGCACCGATCCGGCCCCTTTTGCGGCCTGTGCCATGCGTGGCCAAATTGAGCCAGGGCCGTCCTGGTATTCCGGCAAGATGCTGGAATGCGCCGCGGCCGGTGCAGTGCCGAAGGGGCATGACTGCATGCATGTGACAATCAAGGAAAACGGGGTAATCTGCGAGCCGCCGAACCCTGACAAAATCTGTACCCCGACCTCGCTTGCCAACCAGAGCCTGCATGAAAATGCCAGTCCGAACCTTTTCCAGGAACCGGGTGGCCTGTTGGATACGACAGACTGTCGCTTCGAAGCGGTGAGTGACCGCGCTGCGATGGTCTCCGGTATGCGCTGGTTGGCGGATGATCAATACACAGTGAAGATCGAGGGTGCGCAGCATATGGGGTATCGTGCGATAACCATATGCGGGACGCGCGACCCGCTGCTTATCAGCCAGTCGGAAGACTACCTTGGTCTCGTGCGGGACGCGGTACGGACAAAGGCGGAGGCGATGGGTGTGGATCCGTCGAGCTACAAGCTGATGTTCCGTGCCTATGGCCGAGATGGCGTTATGGCGTCTCGCGAGCCGCTGGCCGCCGATCCGTCGCACGAGCTTGGCATTCTCGTCGAGGTCATTGCGGATACGCAAGAAATGGCTAACACGGTGCTTTCGGTCGCGCGGGTCAGCACCTTACATCTCGATTTTCCGGGCCGGCTTTGCAAGGAGGGCAACATGGCCTTTCCGTTCTCGCCAAGCGATATTGAGTGCGGGCCAGCCTACCGGTTCAACGTCTATCACATCGTTGAGCCAAAGGACGCGATGGAGATGTTTCCGATTGAATACGAAGATGTGCGGAATTGATAGATGCCGAAACTCAAAGATATCGTGGCGGTTTGCAAAAGCAAGAATGCGGGCCCCTTCGAGCTGACGATTGATGCGGTCTTTTCTGACCGGGAGACCTTTGAGAGGGTGAAGGCGACGGGCGTCATCTGCCCGCGGTTGTTCGTAGAACTCTATGGAGTTAAGGAGGAGGACATCCTCTTCACCATCTACGACGCTGGTCTTGCTTTCAAGGCGACCTTGCCAAGGCTTGTCAGTGCCGGCGATCTTGGCGATACCGACGTTTACGGCGCGCAACAGCATGCGCCGTTGTTGGAGGTTGAGATCCCGGTTTAGACCGTTCGAAGGAATACAAACGGTTTCTTTGCTTAAAACGGCGGCCTATTCAGCGCAGATCCGAGCGCAGGCTTGGATCCGCAGTCAAGCAGCTGGCAACCGAATTAAAATAAACACGCCGGTGATCTAAGTTAATTAGTCCTCCATCCACGGCGCTTTAGCGGCACCTTGGGTGAAGATCATCGTTGAGCCTAGAGCGGGCAGTGGGTCTACTCGGAGGGTGTCCGAAGCAATTTCTTGTGTTTGGATGCCATTGCCGTTGAGCACAGCCTTCGTGGCCGACAAATTTTCCGACCGCAGGGAATACGCGCCAATGAAGGGCATATCTGGAATGTCGACGCCGGGGAGCACGGCCTGGAACGCATCGGCAGAGAGTATCGTCAGGCTTCCACGACCGAGGGAGAAATGCCAGCCGCCTCCGCAGGGCACCGGCGCTAATCCGAGATAGCGCTCAAAACGCTGCGCTGCTTCTTGCGGGTCGGCGCTCGCCATAGCTACGTCAGTCATAGAGACAACCTTGTTTGGGTGGTCCATCAATTCTTTGCGCCACAGCAGGTCTGGGGTATTGTGTGTGAGAAACTGGATACGCCCTTCGGCCATCTGACCATGGATCATGCGAACGACCGAGAAGCGCAGGGTGCCGCCCTCAACCTGTCGTGTCAGATGGACCAGCGGCTGCATGTCAAAACCAGCCGCGTTGAGGCGCGTATGATGTGACTCCGCGTCAATAGCGGTGAAGGCCATTAGATGGATACCAGTGTAACGATTAACCGCCTCGCGCAGCTGCCGCGCCATTGGCGCTTCTCCCACCGCACATAGCACTTCAATATAGCTCTCCCTTAACATTATGCAGCGGTTGCCGGTACCGGAGGGCTTGGGCTCCTCATTCGGTGATGTCCGCATAGTGTGTGCGGTGTAGGGAGTAAGTTGGAAGCCCAGCTGCTCCAGCGCCTCACTTGCTGCATCCATATCAGGTACGAAATGGCCGTGATGGTCCAGGAAGATCTGGTCGCCTCGAGGCAGCTGCCGATATTCATTCATCACAGCACCCACTTGCTGACGGGCGTCCGCACTTCCCACAAGGGTGGGGATATGATGGCAATAAGATTTGGGCTTGGCGATTCGATGATGGTACTTACTGCACCGTCTAAATCTGCAGCGTCGTTGACACTCCAAGGTTTTACGCCATCGGCTTCAGTGCTGCGGGCGTGGTCAGACTGGCCAAAATTGATGGGACTGTAGGGTTCATCGCAGCCCGATTTTTGCTCCGCTTTAGTCCGGCCGAACACCGTGTCGACGCCGTTCAGCTTCAACGTATGGACCAGCGCTTCGGCGCCAGGGTTTTGGCTCATAGTTGGTTTCCTTGCCAAAAATTTACACCCCTGGATAGCAGATACCGATCACTATGTCCTGGACTGCTTCCGTTCAAAAATTAAAATAGTTAAGCTACTTTTCCGAACAAGTTGGCGACGCCTTCTATCTCAGCAATAGGAATTCCAGGTATGAAATTGACCGATGAACAACTCGCCCAATACAAACGGGATGGCTTTCTGGTTTTTCCAAATTTGCTAAATGAAGCGGAAGTCGCCGTGCTGCAGAGTGACGTGCCGGTGTTGCAGAGCTCGAAGCGGGGCCATGCGGACGCCAACGTGATGACAGATAGCGGCGGCGTGAGGTCTTCCTATTCACCGGGCTTGGATTCGCAAGCCTTCGATGCGGTCTTGCGNCTACCTCGGATCTTNAANCCNGTNCGGCAATTGTTAGACGGCGAAGTCTATCTTTACCAGTCNCGGCTCAACGCGAAACCGAAGGCGGATCNGGGGGCTACCTGGCAATGGCATCAGGATTTCCCGAGCTGGTATCACGATGGTATTCCGGAGCCGCAGATGATGACGGCATTGGTGTTGGTCAGCGATTGCACGAAAAAAAACGCGCCATTGATGATGATGCCAAAGGTGCATTCCCAGGGCATGCTCGATTACTTTTATGACATGGAGAGCACGGAGTATGCGCTGAATTCGCTACCGGCAGAGACGGTTGAGGCGTTGAGCAAAGTAACACCGCCCGTGGCGATGACTGGGAAGGCTGGTACGGTCGTGTTCTTCAACTGTCTGGTCCCACACAGTTCGGGGGCCAATACATCCGAAGCGCCGCGCAATCTTATGTTCTATGTTTTCAACCGCTTCGACAATCAGGTCAACGGTTATCAGGAACGGCGTCCGCACCGAAGTCCCTACTTGTTGAACCATGACATCAAGCAGCTTGCTCCGATTGCGGATGATGCGTTGTTACTACTGCAGCAGCCTGCCGTTGCTTAGTTTCTGAAAGCTCTAGTTAGTGCCGAAATCCCGACGCGCGGCGAGGGGTATTTTCTGGTTTCCGTCTGCGTCAAAGTTAGAAGGATCTAGCCACGTGTCGAAGGCCGCGCGGATTTCCTGCCATTCGACGTCGATCATGCCGTACCAGGCGGTATCGCGGTTGCGGTTCTTGTAGACGATGGCCTGCCGGAACACTCCTTCATAGCTGAAGCCGAAACGCTTGGCGGCACGGCGCGACGGAGCGTTCAGGGAATCACATTTCCATTCCAGCCGGCGGTATCCGAGTTCTTCGAAGACTTGGCGGGCGAGAAGATAGATCGCGTCAGTCGATTCGCGGCGGCGTTGGATTACGGGTCCGAACCAGATCGAACCGATTTCAATGACGCCGTGGACAGGCACAATACGCATATAGCTCGCCATGCCTTTGGCTTTTCCGTCCGCATTGTCGACAATGGCAAAGCAGAGTGGATCATCAGGTTGACCGCATTTTATAAGCCAGTCTCGGAATGGTCCAAAGTTACCGAACGGATCGTTGAACAAGTAAGTCCAGAGCGTGGGGTCGTCACCTTTGGCATCCCATAGATCCGCGCCGTGCCGGTCTGCGTCAATCGGCTCTAATGTAACATATTGGCCTGGGATCGGAGTGCGGCTGGGTGCGCGCGCTGGCTTCCATTTGATGGCAGCGCCGATGGGTTGATTTGTCGCGCTCATTCTTCACCCTTTGAATTGTCTAACGCGTGCACCCTATGGGGTGAATGGCCTGCCGCCAAGCGCCCATTCGGATAATTTAGGCTGATCAAAACTAGAACTAGAGCTCTCTCTCTGTTCTGACCGGCAGGCAAGATGCCGGTCCCTCTATAGGAGAGAACTTGAATGATGGATGTGGACTATTCACCCCTGTCAGTGCTGCGGAAAATGCTAGCGTCGCGACTACAGGATTACGCCAGCGATGCTTGCAATCGAGGAGCTAGACAAGTGAACCGTCCGGGTTCTTGCCTGTGCGACCTGCCAGTTAACGCCCTTTGACGACTGGTTGACGCTTCTCCTGGAAGGCAGCGCGGCTTTCCTGCGCGCCTTCGCTAGAGAAGGCGTGCTTAATGCTGGCGAGTTAGAACCAGAGGTGCCGCTCCAGGTCGATGCCGGTCGTCGCTTTTTCGATTACGCGGTTGGTTAGACGCGTTGTGATAGGTGACCATTGCGCCAATCGTTGGCAGAATTCCAATAGACGCGGACCGACTTGATCGTCGTCGATGACCTCCGCTGCAATACCGAGGTGCACCGCTTCCTCGCCCTGTACTGTCCGGTTCAGCCGATATCATCGAGCTGGACGTCCAGCGCTGCATGCGGCGCTATTTCCGGTTTGCGCTCTGCCGTTAGGTCAAGCCTGGCACAGATCGCCTCCTCGGCCCCAGTCAGAACGACGACCTATACAGACTCGTAGACTGCCGCATCTTCTAACGCAGCGGTGATAGCCCAGCCGAGTTAATCGTTAATCGCGTTTTTTCTCCGGCGTGTTCAGGATGATCATCCGGACATAACCGTCCTTTGCTGCCGTGACGGCTGGTGCCGTGCTCTGATCAGGACTATGCGACTTCGAAGAGACCAGCCGCGCCCATTCCCCCGCCGACGCACATGGTGCAGACAACGTTCTTAGCGCCACGGCGTTTACCCTCGATTAGCGCATGGCCGACCATGCGGGCGCCGCTCATGCCGTAAGGGTGGCCGATAGAGATTGCGCCGCCATCCACGTTCAGGTTTTCGTTCGGAATGCCGAGCTGATCGCGGCTGTACAGGACCTGTACGGCGAATGCTTCGTTCAACTCCCATAAATCGATATCTTCCATGCTGAGGCCATTCCGCTTGAGCAGCTTTGGTACGGCGTAGATCGGGCCGATGCCCATCTCGTCCGGCTCGAGACCCGCAACAGCGAAGCCGCGGAAATAGCCAAGCGGCTCTATGTTTCGTTTTTCGGCTTCCTTTGCATCCATGACGACGCAGGCCGAGGCGCCGTCGGATAGCTGGCTCGCATTGCCGGCGGTGATGAAAAACTCTTCACCGCGGACTGGCTGTAAGGCTGCGAGGCCGTCGGCGTTAGTTGTCGGCCGGTTGCACTCGTCCTGCTCGATCATGACTTCTTGTTCGCTGATCGCGCCTGTTTCCTTGTCGGTGACGAGCTTGACAGTCTTCATGGGCACGATTTCGTCGTCGAACTTGCCGGCCTGTTGGGCTGCGGCGGTACGCATCTGGCTCTGCAGTGCATACTCGTCCTGATATTCACGGCTGACGTCGTAGCGTTTTGCGACCGTCTCGGCAGTGTCAATCATCGCGTCGTAAATAGAAGGCTTGTTCTCGACGAGCCAAGGATTGTCAGCTCGGTAGCCGTTCTTGTGGTCATTCTGTACCAGGCTGATTGAGTCGAGGCCTCCGGCAACCATGATTGGGGCGCCATCAACAATTATGTGCTGCGCTGCCATGGCAATCGTCTGCAGGCCGGACGAACAGAAGCGGTTCACGGTTGTACCTGATGTGGTGACGGGGAGGCCGGCTCTTAGCGCGATTTGGCGCGCGATGTTGTTGCCTGTTGCACCCTCAGGCATCGCGGTTCCCATAATCACGTCATCGACTTCTTCTGGGTCGATGCCGGCACGCTCGACAGCGTGTTTGACGACGTGGCCTCCCATATCGGCGCCGTCGGTGTTGTTGAAGGCTCCGCGATAGGCTTTGCCTATCGGCGTACGTGCAGTGGAAACGATGACGGCTTCTCTCATGGCGGGGCTCCCTTGGAATTGCGATGTTTGTGGACTGTTGCCCGCACCCTACGCCTGGCCCACTCTCGGCGCAATAATGAGTAGAACTCGGCCAGGATGGACCATTAGATTTGCTTGGTGTGTTCTACTGACATGGCTTTTGGAAGTCTCGATTGAAAACGAACGAGACCGATTTCGCGGTGAAGCAGATTTCTTTCCCGATATATCCTTTCTACTATGTCTTTGCAGTTACGAAGCCGTGGCTTGCCGTTTTGCTTCGTAAGTTAGCCCAGGGCATGTTCGACGAAGAATTGCAAACACTGGTCACGGGATGGACATCGATTGACTTCAGTCATCGCTTAAACTGCCGCCTGCCGACTATGTGGTAAGGAAGGGAGTGGAAGACGACGCGACAATGATAGGTATCCGAGATTGCTGTAACCGTCTAAAAGGTCTCGTACCGTTAATTTCTAGTAGTAGTGGAATATGCCATGGCCCGAATTGAAGATTTGGTCAAAAGTGAACAAGTTCATATGCGCAAATTACCGCTGCCGACCTATGAAACCACCCCTTGGGCAGAAGGGCCACCGTTATCCGAACGCCGCGTTGCAATTGTTACAACCGCTGGACTTGGTATACGCGGGGAGGAGGCGTTCGGGTTCGGTGCGGTGGATTACCGTGTGATCCCGGTGGAGACCGACGCCGCTGACATCCTCATGACCCACGTTTCGGTTAATTTTGACCGTACGGGCTTTCAGGATGACGTGAATGTTGTCTTCCCGATCGACCGGTTGCGGGAAATGTTGGCGGATGGCGAGATAGGGTCAATTGCTGAGTTCCATTATTCCTTCATGGGCGCAACCGATCCGGAGCTACTCGAGGGCAGCGCGCGCGCATTGGCCGGCATGTTGCGGGAAGACCAAGTCAACGCTGTACTTCTTTCGCCGGTCTGACCAAACTGCACGCGCGCCGTGTGCGGGCTTGCTCATTATTTCGAGAGCGAAGGTATCGCGACCACCGCGATTGCCCTTATAAGGGAACATGCGGAGACGATGCGCGCGCCGCGCGCGCTTTGGGTGCCGTTCGAACTGGGGCGACCATTCGGTTCGCCCGGCGAACCGGCTTTCCAACGCCGCGTGGTCGGTGATGCGTTGACCCTGTTGAATTCGACCGAGGGCCCCGTCTTACTTGTCGATTTCCCGGATGATGCTCCTGGGCCAAAAGCAGATGACCAGACCGGTTGGGTCTGTCCAGTCAGCTTTCCTACCAGTCCTGGCGCCGAGGCTGCGCCCGCTGTGCAATTGCTGCAGGAGGTCGATGCCCTCGCGCCGTGGTATCAATTATCAAAGGAACGACGTGGCCGCACTCTAGTTGGTGTAAGCGGCAAGAAAGTGCCGGAGGCGGCGCGCTTCGCAGCCTCATTCCAACAAGACTTGCCGTTGGATGATGCTGGTCGCGTGCCGTCGCAGGCGTTCAAAGATGCCTTTACGGACATCTTAGCTTACTACTACGAGGCGGGTACGGCACAGCCGGGAAAGCACTCCAGTAGAGATACGCAGCGCTGGTTTTGGGACGAGACGGTGGCTGGCAAATTCTTTCGTGATCTCCGCGAGACGCTTATGACATGCGGTGATAAACGACTGGAACTTATTGCAGCCCGGGTCATGCTACCGAAGACCCAGGGCGGCTGAGCTTCAACTCTAGCCGGGGCTAATAACAAATGTGAAGTAGGACTGGCGAGTGCGGGAGCAACTCGTGGCTATTAGATGCTCTGCCAATGAGACCCGAACGCTTTATGAGCCAAGGGCCGGTAAAATGCCGGCAACGATGACAGTAAAATTTGCGGCTTAGGTTGACCCTATAAACAGCCTATTTTTTAAGTCGTCAGCCGGCGATCCGGGCCGCCACGGCATCACCGAATTCGTCCGTTGCCAGAGGTCCGCCGAGATCTGCTGTGCGTCCTGAATTGTCGGACAATTGCTCATCAACAACTTCGCTTAGACGTTGTGCGGCGTCGCTGAGGTCTTCGCGTCCGTGTCTGTCACCGAGCCAATTAAGCAGCATCCCTGCAGACAGCATCAGCGCTGTCGGGTTGGCAATGTTTTTTCCGGCGATATCGGGGGCGGATCCGTGAGCCGCCTGAGCGATCGCATGATTTGCGCCGGCATTGATCGACGGCCCGAGCCCCAGCCCGCCGGACAGTTCGGCACTCAGGTCCGACAATATGTCACCGAACATGTTAGTCGTGACCACCACATCGAATGTGGCCGGTTGGCGCACTAGCAGTGCCGCCATCGCGTCGACGATTACCTCGTCCACTTCTAGCCCGTCATACTTTGCCGCAACCTCATGCGCGGTATCGGTAAACAAGCCGTCGGAAAGCTTAAGGACATTTCGTTTGTGTACGATAGTCAGCTTGCGACGGCGCGTAATGGCAAGTCGGCAGGCCGATTCTGTGATCCGCGCTGACGCCTCGCGGGTAATTTTGCGGACCGCCAGAGCGACATCTTCTGTGGCAAGAAATTCACCCGACCCCTGGAACATCGCTCGGTCGGCGTAAAAGCCCTCAGTATTCTCGCGTACCATCACCATGTCGATGTCAGATGCCATGGCCGGGATACCCGGTCGTGCCCGTGCTGGTCGGATATTGGCATACAAATCAAAGGTCTTCCGGAACCAAGGCGACAGGTTGATGCCGCCTTCCTCTGGCGAAGGATAGACCAAAGAATGGGTCGGTCCCAGTATGACGCCGTCGGCTTCCGCTGCCTGCTCTTGAACCTCGTCTGTCAAAGTAACGCCATGTTTCTCCAGGCTGGTTAACCCTGAGTCGGCATGGGTGATTTCAAGGCCGAGATTTAGACGGTGGTTCAAAGCGTTTACCGCACGGACTGTTGCGCCGGCAATTTCGGGACCAATCCCGTCGCCATCGAGAACAAGAATTTTCATAGTGTTTTCCTTAATAGCCTCAAAACGACGCCAAGATGAACTGGCGACGAAAGGGAAAGAGGGTCTTACCGTTTGATTGCGGTGGGTACGCGGCAGCGATCCGTGCACGATATTCCGCTTCGAACTGGCTACGCCACGGCTCCTCCAATGGATTCAGGAACCGTGTCAACCAAGTGCCTTTTGTGTATTCGGCAACTGGGTTGTCGCCTTCGAGCACTTGAACGTATTCGGTCTCCCAGATCTCGAGATCGCGGGCGAGAGGGTCGAGCAGACTGTAATAGAAAGTCGGTGCTTGAGTTGGGACTGCGACCCATACCGGTTCCAACAAATCCCGCCACGGTCCTCCGCGAATGATATCTAGCATCGTGCTGTGCGAAGGGGCTTCGAAGTTGCGGGGCATCTGCACGGCTAAGACGCCCCCCGGCGCTACATTTGCCACAATCTTCTTGAACAGTATCTCGTGTCCGGCGACCCATTGGAGGGCCGCGTTAGAGAAGATGATGTCAAATTTTTGGTTTGGATCCCAGTCCGATACATCGACTTTTTCAAAATGTACTTCCGGAACGGCGCTTTGCGCCTGATCAAGCATTTCGTCGGAATTATCGAGGCCGATAACCTTTGCGTTAGGCCAACGTTGTTTTAACAGGGGAGTTACGTTTCCTGGGCCACAGCCGAGATCCACGACCGTCTGCGGCGCTTCTAGAGGGATACGGGCCAAAAGGTCGATCGCCGGCTGGAGCCTCGGTCCTTTGAAAACCAGATATTGTTGTGGGTCCCAAACCATGTTTGTCTCTCCAACGCTTGACGGTGGATTAGCATAGGCAAAGGGTCGGGGTGCAGTCGATGGGTTGGCACATGCTGATTTCCGGTTGAGAGGAGAATTTTATGACGAATGAGGCAACGGCGCGCGACCTTGCGGCTAAGGCATTAATTTTTATTGCGCAGGATCCGGACCGCATTGGTCGGTTTTTAGCGTTGAGCGGCACCGGCCCCGCAGATATCCGAGAACAGGCGGAGGATCCTATGTTTCTAGGCGGTATTCTCGATCACCTTCTGATGGATGAGGCTTTACTTGTGGAATTCGCAAATTGGGTTGAAATTGCTCCGTCTGCAGTTGCGGAACAACGCCTGCATCTGCCGGGCGCAATGCCTATTTAGGACTGGTTTCGGTCATTTCCAAATTGGCAACTACGTCGCGCCTTACCGAGCGATGCAGGACGCTGTCCTCTAGTTCCAGAGTTTACGGGCATGTTCCGGCAAGGTGGCAGGCCCGAGAGCGTTCAATTTATTTGCATTTATTGGCCAATTCGGGACATAAGAAGATACCTGCAATTTGCATCCGATGCCGAGTCAAACTCACACATTTCGCATAGTTCGTAAGCGATTAATGTCGCGGACGCTTATCGTCCCAGGATAGCGACAGCTTCAACGTGCGACGACCAAGGGAATTGATCAATCGGCAAAACGGATTGAAGGGTATAGCCGCCGTCGATGAGTAGACTCAAGTCGCGTGCTAATGTTCCTGGGTTGCATGATACTGCAATGACCACAGGTACTGATGAACCGGCTAATGCGGCCGCCTGAGATTTTGCCCCAGAACGGGGCGGGTCGAAGACGACCGCGTCGAAATCATTAAGTTCCGGTGCGGTCAGTGGCCTACGCGCAAGGTCCCGTAGATGCGCGGTGACTGGGTGTTTTCTGGCGGCACGTTTGATCGCTGATACCATTTCATCATCGCCTTCGAATGCGTGTGTTGGCGCAATTCTTGAAAACGGAAAGGTCAAAGCACCGCAACCGGCATACAGGTCGGCAATTCGAGTTGCCCTTTGTAGGGCAACGCATGCAGCAGTGGCGATCACGTTTTCGCCTTTTTTGCTCGGCTGCAGAAAGGCGGTCGGGGGAAGTGTTACCGCTGCAGGACCAAACTGATGACGTGGCTCACGACGCTGCGCGATGGGTTCCGCGCCGAGCGAGCCATGCCACGAGATGCGTGCAAGATCATATTGGTTGGCAAAATTTGCAAATGTTTCCCGGTCTTCTAGCTTAAGGTCCGTCACTTTTCCGGGGCGTATTAGAATATCCAGCCCGGTATCCGAAAGCGTTACCTGTACCGTCGCCACCCGGGTAATAGCCTGGGTGGCTATAATGAGGTTGCGCAATGGGTAAATCAGATCGGCGATCGCGGGCTGAATCGCCGGACAGCGATTGATATCTACGATTTGGTTGCTGTGCGGTTCGAAAAAGCCAAACGTTACCCGTTTGCTCTTGTTGACTGCGAAACGAACCCGCCGCCGAAGGCCGGGCGGGATTTCGACAGTCGGCAAAAGCGTGGATGGCGAAAGGCCTTGTTTCTCAAGTGCGCTCGCGACAAAGCCGCGCTTCAGGTTCGCTATCTCTTTTGTTTGCAGATGCTGAAGCGTGCAGCCGCCGCAGGTGCCAAAATGTAAACATGCTGGATCGGTTCGGATTTCGCTTCGATTAATTATGTTATTAATTTTTGCAATTCGTCCGCCTTTACGGGCGTTACCAACACTTATGGAAACATAATCTCCCGGTGCTGAATAGGGAATAAAGTATCGTTCTCCCATTTCATTTGCAATTCCATCTCCATTAATACCAATATTTGTGACTTTTACTTTTACTATTTCGTTTTTATTAGGTATTTTTTCATTCATATTAATTAAGTATTCATATATCTGATATGGTATGAAACAATATTACGCTACGCTTGCGAATCCACAGAAGTTGAATGAGAAGGGAACTCGCCGCAGAGCGCGGCTGTTCAATGATTGCGCATCTTTTAGCTCTCGACGAATTTTGGGTTTCTAGCGGGCGTCGGACTGATTTTCAGCTTGATTTTAATTCTTATAGCAGATGCAGGCGCATTTGTTAGTTTTTCCAGCTTACTGTCCTCCGTTGGCAAGACTATTGCGGGTGAGCTTTTTTGGAAAAAACATTCTACTACTTCGCCCTCTGATTAGCGCCTTTTTCAGCACATTCGTTCCACAATGCGGCTATGAACACGCTGTGCTTCACATCGGCTCGGAAGTTATCTAGGGCACGGGTGACAGGCTTGGTCCAATTCTCGTTATACGCCCATAAGCAGCGGGACAGGCTCAAAGGTAAGAGGATGTCGATGTCAGGCGGAAATATCCAAACCAGCATCTGTTTTAGCAACAGGCACTGAAGGTGAACGACACAAAGCAATTTGTAACGACAGCTTATAACCATAAATTTGATTGTTCGCATTGACCGCAACGCGCAGCGTCCATACTACTTCGGAATCAATTTTGATCTACATCTGCTGTTTTATAGTCCAGATCGTTAGAGGGGAAATTCATGAAGGCTTCAGACTTGTTCGTGCGGTGCCTCGAGAATGAAGGCGTCACACATATTTTCGGTGTGCCGGGAGAAGAAAACGCCGATGTCATGCTGTCTTTAAACGACAGTCCAATCGATTTCGTGCTTTGTCGGCATGAGCAAGCCGCTGCTTTTGCAGCCGATGTTTATGGACGTCTGACAGGTAAGTCTGGCCTCTGCTTGGGTACGCTTGGCCCGGGTGCGACCAATCTGGTGACCGGTGTCGCCGACGCTAATATGGATCGAGCACCGACAGTTTGCTTGATCGGGCAAGCTTCGACCCGTCGACTGCATAAGGAAAGCCACCAGAACATGGACGCCATTGCCATGTTTAGGCCAATTTCAAAATGGGCGCACTCGATCTATGACGAACGGAATATTCCGGAAGTCGTCCGTAAAGCGTTCAAGATTGCAGAAGCCGAGAAGCCAGGCGCTTCGGTTATCGAGTTGCCCGAAGACATTGCAGAGAACGATGTGGAAGGGGCGCCAATGGCAGTGGTAAAGACACGACGTCCGGCAGCCGACCATAAAGCAATTGCTCAGGCCATCGATATCATTGCCGAAGCAAAAAGCCCGTTGATCATCGCAGGGAATGGAGCGGTCCGGAAGCGGGCTGCGCAGCAACTTCGTCGACTTGCCCAGAAAACCGGTATCGGTGTGGTGAATACATTTATGGGCAAGGGCGCCGTTCCGCGGACTGACCCGCATTGCCTTTTTACGATGGGTCTGCAAGGTCAGGACCATATTAATATGGCTACGGAAGCCGCCGATGTGATCATCTCCATCGGATACGATCTTGTCGAATTTGCCCCGTCCTTCTGGAACAAGGGTGCGGACAAAAAGATCATCCACATTGATTTCTGGTCAGCTGAAGTCGATCTGGACTACCAGGTCGATGTCGACATTGTCTCTGACGTTGCCGACGCGCTTTGGCAAATGAATGAAGAGCTAAACAAGCGCTTTGATGCGGACGGAAAATTGCCTTTGTTCGATATTGGTGAGCGTCAGAAACTTCGCCAAAATATCTTAGACGATTTCGCGATGGAAAAGGATGATACGTCGTTCCCGATGAAGCCCCAGAAGGTTCTGTGGGACGTACGAGAGTTCTTGGGCGAAGACGATATTCTTTTGAGTGACGTCGGTGCCCATAAGATGTGGATCTCGCGCTATTATCAATGCGATACCGCAAACACCTGCCTTATCTCAAATGGGTTTTGTTCCATGGGCTTCGCTTTACCCGGCGGCATGGGCGCGAAAATCGCGTTGCCCGATCGCAAGGTTTTGGCGATATGCGGTGACGCTGGCTTTTTGATGAATGTCCAGGATCTGGAAACAATGGTGCGGCGAAAACTGCAGGTCTGTACCATGGTTTGGGTCGATGGCGAATATGGCCTCATTAAGTGGAAGCAGCAGAACCACTTCGGTGAAGGGAACCACTCTGAACTCTCTTTCACGAACCCGGACTTTGAGATGCTGGCACAGTCCTTTGGCATGTGGGGCAAGCATGTAAATAGCCCTGAGGAACTGCCCAAGGCATTGGAAGAGGCATTCAAGCAGGATGGGCCGTCGCTGATTGCCGTGCCGATCGACTATCAAGAAAACATAAAGATGACGAAACGTCTTGGTGACCTGCAGTTCAGCATCTGATCGCTGAATGCCATTAAGAACCGGGCAAACCGGGCAGTGCAAGAACGATAAGAAATGGTTGTTCATCAGCGATAGCTGTGTGAAGGACCCCGCGGCACTGACCGGTCGGTCTGGCATTATAAAGCGTCAAGGATGTGGTCTTGGGAGGTAGAGACGGACCGGAGGTTCGGGGGCCATGAGTTTTAAGGTCAAGTTCTGGGGCGTGCGGGGCAGTATTGCGACCCCCTCACCAAAGCATGTCGCGTACGGCGGAAATACGAGTTGCGTTGAAGTGGCGTGCGGCGGCCGGCGTGTTATTTTCGATGCCGGAACGGGTATTCGAAATCTTGGCAATTGGTTGTTGCGCAAGGACGTTAATGAAGCCCATTTGTTGCTGTCCCATACGCATTGGGATCATATCAATGGATTTCCTTTCTTCTCGCCCGCATTTCACCAAGACAAGTCTTTCACGATTATGGCCGGTCATGCCTATGAGGACGGCGGTATAAAGCAGATAATGGCAGGGCAGATGGCCATGCCAAACTTCCCAGTACCGCTTGAAGCTATGCAGAGCAGCTTGTCGTTCGAAGATTTCAAGGCCGGCGATAATTTTAAGCTGCACAACAATATTCTGGTTCGGACTGTGCCTCTGAACCATCCGTATGGTGCGACTGGGTATCGTTTAGAGTATCGGGGCAAGGCAATGTGCTATGTCACAGACACGGAGCACGTGCCGGGCAAGCCTGATGAAAATGTCTTGAGCCTTATTGAAGGTGCCGATTTGGTAATTTACGATTCGACTTATACGGACGATGAGTTTCCGAACAAGGTCGGATGGGGTCATTCGACCTGGCAGGAAGGGATACGTCTGGCGCAATTGGCGGATGCCAAGATGCTAGTAATTTTCCATCACGATCCTGACCATGAAGATGGTTTCATGAAGCGGCTCGAAGCGGAAGCGCGTGCTGCCTGGTCTGGTGCTATCGTCGCGCGTGAAAATATGCGCATCAACATCTTATAGTTTAATTAGCTTCCAGGCTTTCGGCGGTCGTTGAAATTTAGTGTGGGTATTGGATAAATAGGGTTTAAAAGCGGCATGATTATTTAATCTGCGCTTGAGGCGTAATTGATTGGACGGTAACGTAAAAAGTGTCTAGTGAAACTAGAATGGTTGCATCGGTTATTGAATTTGGTGACCGATCGATATTCTGGCACCGGGGGGAAATATGCGTAAATTTGACCTTGCAAAGGTACGGGCCCTTTATTTGGCCGCATTAGTTGTTGGTTTGTTCTTTGGCAGCTTTGGAATAACAAATTCGAAAGCTGCAGCATTTAACGTCGGTGTCAAAAAGTGCACCGAATGTCATGCGGTAGAAACCAAGGTTTGGGAAGGTACGGAGCACGCCAAATCCTATAAAAAAGTTCATAAAAATAAAAACGCTAAGAAGATCGTAAGGTCGGTCGGCGATAAGCGCATGAAGAAGTCAAAGACTTGTGGGTTGTGCCACTACACCGCTGTCCAGAAAGCTTCAGGTAAAAAATCGAAAAACGCATTTGGACCCTCCTGCGAAAGCTGCCATGGTGCTTCCTCTGGTTGGATCAATGTCCACAATGACTACGGTAAGGGTGTTAAGCGTGACCAAGAGTCCGCTGATCACAAAGCCGAACGAATTAAAAAATCTAATGCCGCTGGCATGATACGTCCGGCTATGTTGTACGATGTTGCGGCAAATTGCATGTCATGTCACGGGTTAGTGAACCCTAACCTCGATCCCAAAAAAGCCGCGATCATGCTGGATAACAAGCATCCACTAAATCCGGATTTTGAGCTAGTCAAATACAGCCAGGGTTCGATTCGTCATCGGTTTTATCCTCCTGAGGTCACTGTAAACCAGGAGATGACGGAGGCAGAGAAGGCGCAACTGTATGTGATTGGTCAGGCAGCTGCATTAGTAAGCGCCACAAATGGTTTTTCCAATTCTGATCATGCCCTTTACAAGGCGGCGCAAGAAAAGCGGATCGCGAATGCGAAGGCAGCATTGGACTTGATCAAGGGTACTATCCCAGAGGCAGCCAAAATTATGTCCAACCCTACGGCCGAAAATGGTAGGGCCTTGTGGGCAGCGATAAAAGGTAAGGACTTGACAGGCGCCGTCGGTAGTAAGCTCCCGAAGGATTATAAGTAACCATTTAATAACTGGGGTAGTACTTAGGTGCTGCCCCAAAAGGACTTTGGGTCGTTTCGGTGTTTTCTGGGGGGGGAAACCGTGGTGGACGTCGATGAAGTAGCGACGATGGCGCGGCCGCAGCGATGGTCGACGCCATTCGGGGCGGGAATGACAGACGAAGATGTCGTTACGCTTTTGAAGCGGTCAGACATTGCCGCGATTGAGGCCGATAATTTTCCAAAGCATACACCGCTGTCGGGAGTATTTCGGAATGACACACGGATTGTAAAGTTTCGATCCGGTGACATCGTTGTTCGAGAAGGGGATTACGGCAACTCAGCGTTCTTGGTTATGGAGGGCAGCTTACGTGTCGTGATCGCACCAGAACTACCGCAAACCCTGCTGGGACGGCAGGCAGCCCGTAAAAAGGGCTTCTTCGAGGCGCTTACACAATTGTGGACTAATTCGCACGTCCCGGAAGTCCGCGAAATATCACAATATAAGTCGCAAGGGCTGCGCGGTGGCGGTGATAGTGCGAATGCGCGTGTTTTCCTGCAGGATGTGCCGGCCGTTATGGACGAGCACCGAACCGCCAAGCTGGAAAATGGAGCATTGTTTGGCGAGCTAGCTGCGCTAGGTCGTGTGCCTCGGACTGCGACGGTTTTCGCGGAAGAGGACGCGACACTTTTAGAGATCCGTTGGCAGGGCTTGCGTGAGTTACGTAAGTATGATGAGGGCTGGCGGAGGATGATTGACCAGCGCTATCGGGAAAATGCCTTGAAGGCGCATCTGCAGGAAAGCGAGATGTTCTCGCGCCTTGACGAGAAAAGCCTACAAGCGGTTGCCGACAAAGTATTATTTGAAACCTACGGTTCGTTTGACTGGAATATAGCGTTTCAACGTCAAAGGCAGAATGGTGCGGGTAAAGAGCCAGTCATTGCGGGGCAGGGCGAGTATCCTGACGGTGTGCTGATGATCCGCGCTGGTTTTGCCCGCGTCAGCATTAAGCACGGCAATGGGGAGCGGACGCTTACCTATCTTGGTGCTGGCAGCCACTTCGGATTAGGTGAACTTTACGCGGCGTGGAAAGATCCTGATATCCAGGAAATGGCGTTGCACACGTCGCTCTCCGCACTTGGTTATGTTGATGTCCTTCGGGTCCCAGCATCGGTTTTGGAAGAATATGTTTTCCCATTCATGGAGCCGCCCACCTCCACGACGATGGATCTGGCCGTAACCCCTGTAGCGGACGATGCGCTAATGGAATGGGCTGTCGAAGAGCGCTTTGTCAACGCTACTCGGGCCATGGTGATCGACCTCGATCGCTGCGTGCGATGCGACGACTGTGTTCGAGCTTGCGCGTCGACGCATGGGGGCAATCCGCGCTTCCGGCGGCACGGTCGGACATTTGACAGCTTGATGGTGGCAAATGCGTGCATGCATTGTGCCGATCCGGTGTGCATGATTGGCTGTCCGACGGGTGCAATTCACCGCTCAGTTGAGCATGGCAACGTCATCATCAACGACCTCACCTGTATTGGCTGCGCGACCTGTGCAAATTCCTGTCCGTACAACAATATCTCAATGGTCGCGATCAGGAACCCTGATGGCCATGCCGTTACAGACCCTGATAGTGGCAAACCAATTTTGAAAGCGACTAAGTGCGATTTTTGCGAGGGGCAGCCAGGTGGGCCAGCCTGCGTGCGGGCCTGTCCGCACGATGCGCTAAAACGGGTTCATTTCCGTGAACTGAACTCGGCGGAGGCCGAGCAATGATCCGGCGTTCAATTATAACTTTCGCCATTCTGGGTATCATCACTTTTGCCCTCGCATTCTGGTATGGACACACGACCTGGCTACAGTTGGGCAATCCTGCGATCGGTTCAGGGTATACGTTGCTGGGTCTGATGTTACTGCTGGGTTTTTTCAACATCCGCAAACGCCTGTCGATGTTACCTGTTGGGCGCGGTAGCATTTGGCTGGCGTTTCACGTGGTAGCGGGCGTCCTGGCCATCGCAATGTTTTGGTTACACACCGGAACCGTATGGCCAGAAGGGACTTACGAACAAGTCCTCACCGTGCTTTTTTATCTGGTAAGCCTAACTGGAGTATTCGGCTACATCATACTGCGAGGACTGCCGCGGCGGCTAACGCAGACCGGTATCGAGATCATGTACGAAAGAATCCCGGCGGAAATCAGCGAAATTCGGGAGAAGGTGGAGGCCCTTTCGCTGGAATGTACCGAGAAGACTGGCAGCGATACAGTGGCGCAGCATTATATAGGCACGCTGAATTGGTTTTTTCAGCGGCCGCGTTTTGGAATTAGCCATTTGCTGGGCGGCGATGCCGCGGGCCATTGGCTGCGTGGCCCAGGCACCGCTGCGCGACGATACCTGAACAATGACGAAAAAGAGTATTTCGATCAGATCCTGGAGTTGGGAGCGCTGAAGGTCTTGGTCGACCGGCACTTTGTTTGTCAGGACCTTATGAAGAAGTGGTTGCTGGTGCATGTGCCCTTGTCGATGGCTGTGATCCTACTTTCGATCTGGCACTTCCTCTTAGTGAATGTGTACGCGCTATGATCACTGATTCAGATCGATTTAAGCAGGACAGAAGTCCTTATGAGCGCCCGAACTTTCCGTATCGGTGTGGTCGGATAGGATTGTGGGCAAAGCCATGTGGGCGCGGTCCGTCCAGCGAGGGCAACTGCGGCGGCGTGGCCGAGTGCCAGCCTTTCTTTGACAATGACCGCTGGTCTTGCCGGAGGTCGGCGCGCAGCGGCGGTCCTTGCGAGGAAGGTCCGCAGCCAGATGGCACCTGCTGCCACCAACACCCGCCGTGCAAGCCGATTATCTCGTTGCGCGGCTATCGGGGACGGCTGACATTTCTTGCTGCCGCTCTGATTGTAGCTTTGGTTAGCGCCTTCGCGTTTTACGGCGATGGGGCGACGGCGCTCAGCTCCATCAATCCTGGAGCACTATCTGGGGCTCATCAGAATTTCACCGGAGAAGAGGGTTGTGCGTCCTGCCACACGCAACATGGCGGCGACGCCGGGATGTGGCTGCAGGCCTCCTGGTCTCCGGGAACGGTTTCAAAGTCATGCGAGTCCTGTCATATGTTTAATGGCCCAGCGACATCGCCGCATAATGGAACCTTTAAGACGGCGGGCGGCTCGCGAAAGACGGAATGCACAATGTGTCACACCGAGCACAAGGGTGCCGATGGCAAAATCACGAAGCTGTCCGACAGTCAGTGCAACGCTTGCCACGAGAAGCAGTTCACAAATTTCTCAGACGATCATCCGAAATTTTCGGACGACTATCCGTCACGTCAGCGCACCGCCATAATGTTTGATCACACGAACCACTTCGACAAGCATTTTGAAAATCCAAAATATGCCGATAAGGCACCCAAGGATCGTTGCATCGCGTGCCACAATGTCGATGAGGCGGCCCGCAACGTGCCGGTTCGTCCCTTCCAAGAGACATGTGCACAGTGTCACGAAAATCAGATTGTCGGTCGTGAGTTTGTTTTGTTTACCGTGCCCGAGTTCGAAGAAAATCCCTTTGATGCTGCAGTTGTCGGCGAGGCCTGCGGGCCGACTGCCGAAGCGCGAGAGGCAGCTGGAGAACAGCTTAGCGGTATTGTGGAGAAGCTCGAAGAGTTAAAAGAAGGTGGGCTTTCCATCGACGTGGCGTCTACTGAATTGCTTGCCGAGGTCGAGAGCTTGCAAGGGCGGCTTGGATTTGCCGAGCCCGGTGAACCGGAGGAGGAGTACGAATCCGTTTCGACTGAATCCTTGCCAGCGAGCGCAGTGTTGCTGCTTGGCATCGAAGATGGTGAGGATATTGAAGGTTATACTGAGCCCGTCCGCGATCTCATCATGGGCATGATCGAAAACGGGGAAGAGCCACTTGTCACAGCGCTCGAAGACCGGGGTGACCCACGTGCGTTTCTCGGTGAACTGTCGCCTGAACTGGTTCGCGGGATTGGCTGTGCCTGGGCATCTAACGTCGAGTACGAGGCCCCGACGGAAGCGACCTCTGGTGGCTGGATAGCGGACGCTTTGTCCCTGAAATACATTCCGACCCGGCATGGTGATACAGTTTCAAAAGCTTGGCTCAACCTGGCGGCGGCCGGGGGCGAGGGTGTGACAGATGAACTGCGCGAGTCGTTGCTATCTCCGTCGGAAGGTCCTGGAGCCTGCACAAAATGTCATTCGGTTAGTCAAACAGCTAATAAATCTGAACAATTACAAATTGAATGGGGCGCAAGGGGTCAATCGACTCAACGCCATCTAAGCTATTCTCATGGACCGCATTTGGATCTGCTCGGTCCGGGGGCGTCTTGCGAGACATGTCACAAGCTGAATGGTAAAGCGGACTATGCGGGCTCCTTTAAGCACCATGATCCACAAAAATTCGAGAGCAATTTCAATTCTATAGAGAAAAATTCATGTACCCAGTGCCACGCTAAAGGACAGGTCCGGCAGGAATGCACATTGTGTCACGAATATCACAATGGAAATAAATTCAAGCGCCGGATGGTGTCAGCAAGTGCGAAAGGGATGGGTAAATGACTGTAATGATACTTAAGGGATCAAAAGTGTGGGCATATTCGACAATAGAGTGAGAGGGATGGGGCAAAGATGACAACACTCGTTCAATTTGCTGCGTTCGCCATTCTGGCGGCAATGGCGGCCTATACCTGTCTTCTCATATGGAATGGTTTTCAAGCAGCACGGTTGTCGACCGGTATTCACGATTCGGAGAAAATTTTGCTCCAATCTCGGGTCGCTGAAATCAAGGGCAAGCTGGACTTTGAGCGTGAGAAAACAGAATTTTCCTGGAATGGTTTTCGTAAGTTTGAAATTGCCCGCAAGGTGCCGGAAGGTGGGGGCATCTGCTCCTTCTATCTGCGGCCCCACGATGGTAAACCATTGCCGGCGTTTGATCCGGGCCAATATTTGACCTTTAGGCTCGATGTTCCCGGCCAGCGAAAACAGGTTATGCGATGCTATTCGCTGTCGGATAGCCCGAAAGCGGATTATTATCGCGTATCGATCAAAGCAGTGCCGCCGCCTCGCGATAAGCCAGACGTGCCGCCGGGCCTATCGTCTAATTTTTTCCACGATCAGCTCAACGAGGGCGATATCCTAGATGTAAAGGCGCCAGGCGGGCATTTTTTCCTCGATACCACGAAGCATTCACCGGTTGTTTTGATTGGTGGTGGCATCGGGCTTACCCCGGTATTAAGCATGGTGAACCGCATCGTCGATATCGGATCAACGAGGGAGTGCCATTTTTTCTACGGTGTGCGGAATAGCAAAGAGCACGTCATGAAGGAACACCTTGAGCGTCTGGCAGCGGAAAACGAAAATATCCACATGCATATCTGTTATTCCAGCCCCGGTGACGATGACATCGAAGGTAAGGACTACCAATATGCCGAGCGCGTTGGCGCTGACCTTTTCGAACGGATTCTGCCATCGAGCAACTACGAGTACTATTTCTGCGGCCCGCCCCCGATGATGAACTCCTTGTTTGAAGGTCTGCGCGAGTGGGGTGTGCCAGAGAACGACATTAATTACGAAGCTTTCGGTCCAGCCACAGTCCAGAAGAAGAAAGAGGCTGACACAAAGGACAAAGACCCAGCACCTGAGGGTGAGGTCGCTTTTGAGGTCCAATTCGAGAAATCAGGTGTAACCGTACCTTGGGATGCTTCGATTGGTTCGATCCTAGATTTTGCCGAAGAAAATGATGTTGATATTGATTTTGGCTGTCGTGCGGGTAACTGCGGAAGCTGTATCACCGCCATAAAATCTGGCGATGTGGATTACCTGTCGGAACCTGGCGAAAAGCCCGAATCCGGAAGTTGTCTCGCCTGCATCTCGGTTCCGAAAGGTGCAATTGTGCTCGACGCGTGAACAGTTTCAATGTGGCTTAAAGCGAAAAACGCTTCAGCTATTTAAAATTGGTTTTAAGAGGGAGAAGTTATGTCGGTACGTTCAGATAGCCTTGATCGTTTTATTGCCGGAGTGCAAAAACGCAATCCAGGAGAAACAGAATTTCATCAGGCGGTGCAGGAAGTGGCTGCGTCGATCATTCCTTACATACAAGACAAGCCAAAGTACCAGGAAATGCAAATTCTAGAACGAATGGCAGAGCCAGATCGTGCAATATTGTTCCGGGTATGCTGGGAGGATGATAACGGCAATATACGTGTTAATCGTGGCTACCGGGTGCAGTTCAACAATTCGATTGGCCCGTATAAAGGCGGCATCCGTTTCCACCCGACGGTATCCCTGAGCGTCCTCAAGTTCCTTGGTTTCGAGCAGACCTTTAAGAACAGCCTGACTGGTCTACCCATGGGAGGCGGCAAGGGTGGTGCTGACTTCAACCCAAAGGGTAAGTCGGACAACGAAGTCATGCGTTTTTGCCAATCTTTTATGACCGAACTACATCGTCATATTGGCGAGGATACGGACGTGCCGGCTGGTGATATCGGCGTTGGTGGGCGCGAGATCGGTTACATGTTCGGCCAATACAAGCGTCTGTCCAACGAGTTCGTTGGTGTATTGACCGGCAAGGGACTGGAGTTTGGAGGTAGCCTAATCCGCACAGAAGCAACAGGATATGGTACGATCTACATGCTGGACAACATGTTGCAGCATGCCGGCAACGGTATGGAAGGCAAGACGATTGCAATTTCTGGTTCCGGCAACGTTGCGACCTATGCGGTCGAGAAAGCAACGCAACTTGGTGCTAAAGTGCTTACTATGTCGGATTCATCTGGCTTCATCCATGATCCGGATGGCATCGATGCTGATAAACTCGCCTACCTGGTCGACCTGAAGCAAGTACGCCGCGGTCGTATTAAGGAATATGCGGACAAGTTTGGTTGCGAATTTCAAGAAGGCAGGCCCTGGAACGTACCCTGCGACATCGCCGTGCCGTGCGCGACACAAAATGAGATCAGTGCTGACGAAGCTAAGGCGCTACTCGCCAATGGCTGTATGGCGGTTTCCGAAGGTGCCAACATGCCGACTGAATTGGCAGGTATCGAGGCGTTCCAAAGAGCTGGTATTCTTTATGCACCCAGCAAAGCCGCTAACGCTGGTGGTGTCGCAGTTTCAGGCCTAGAAATGAGCCAAAACAGTGCTCGTATTTCCTGGAAGGAAGAGGAACTCCAAAGTCTGTTGAAGGGCATCATGAAGGACATCCATGATAATTGTGCGGAATATGGCGCGACGAGTGATGGTAAGGTTGACTATCTGGCTGGTGCCAATATTGCTGGTTTCGTTAAAGTTGCCGACGCGATGCTTGCCTATGGGGTCGCTTAAACTTTTAAGCATCAAGAACTAGCCATTGTTTGATGAAAAGCCGGCCGGAGCGTGAATACGCTCCGGCCGAGTTCGTTTGTGCTATTGTGTATGCTTCAAATTTAATCGTTGCGCGCGGTCTAAATCTGAAAAACATCTGTAATTCTAGGTTGACTTTGTTGTGCGAAGAAATGATGTGAGGGAAGAGAGATACCAAGTTGGCGGCCATACATTTTTTCCTGCGATGGCAAATGGGGTATTCGGTAAAATTAATTATTATACGGCTCTAGGCTCGTTCCGTGAGTGAAGACGAAATTGACTTATTGGCATTGCCACTGAATTTGGAAAATTTTCGGCGATTTTAGGCTTGTTGAAACCAGCTCATATCTATAAATCGAAGCAGTGGCGAAGACGTAAGCTCGGCCAGTCTATCTGCTATTTTCCATCGTGCAATCTTCGAGGTTTAGGTTGCTCGTGACTTGAAAGATTAACTGATAAGTTATTGACAAATACTGATTTAGGATGTTTTGTTACTTTACGTAAATGGCGTAAAAAAGGTTCACTTAGGTAAAATAAAATTAATATTTGAGAATATAATTTGCGGTAAATTGGAGCCGGCCGTCTGCGAGGTTTGAATTTTAAGCAAGGGTGGAGAATACGTCTTCTAAGTTCATATAATTGGAATTTTACCATTATGTGGCTAATCAAAAATTCAGGGCTGTTTAGGATTTCCCGAATCGGTCATGGGAAATTTTCGCGAAAGGATCAGCGAAATGGGTAACCTTATCGGATGTATTCGGGCGAGTGGAGTTCCGATCATCGGATTGTTTGTATTATCACTCATATTTTCTGCTCAGGAGGTCCTGGCTGGAAAAGATGCTGATAAAGCGCATTCAGAAATTTATGCGGAGAGTATTTATCCGTCGGCCAAGACGTGCGCTGCCTGTCACCCAAAACAATATTCAGAATGGGCGGTATCGCAGCATGCCTATGCTCAATTAAGCCCGATTTATATGGCCATGCAGATGAGAATTAATACGATCACCAGTGGTACTAACGGTGATTTCTGCATTCGGTGTCATAATCAAATTGGTATGAATTTTAACGAACCAATTGAATTATCAAATTTGAAACGCCCCGCTTCTTCAAGAGAAGGCATAACTTGTTCTGTCTGTCATAGAGTGAACAAGAGTTACGGTAAAATTAGTGGCAGATTGCCTCTGGTTAGAGGGCCGATGCACAGTATTGTATTCGGACCAAGTGCCAAAGATGGGCAAGAAGAGGTTGATTACGTTCTAAATGACCCGGATAAAAAAGGATTCCGGGTTGTCGCTGATCCCAAAGATCGTGGATTAATGATCCACAAAAAGTCAGACACCTTCTTTGAACTAACCCAGCCAGGGTTTTGTGGCACGTGCCATGACGTGACGTTGCTTAATGGGTTCCGATTGGAAGAGGCATTTTCAGAATACAAACAAACCTCATCGGCTAAAAACGAAGAAAGTTGCCAAGATTGCCATATGGCAACGGTTCCTGGCCAGGTTTCAAAATATGAGGTTGGTCCGGCAGCCGTTGTAAATGGTATTCCGACGCGAAAGCGGCGTCTGTCCAATCACTTTTTTGCCGGCCCAGACTATTCGCTAATACATCCAGGTCTGTTCCCGCATAACCCGAAGGCAGCTGAGTTCGCTGAACTTGAAGACTGGTTGGCGTTTGACTGGAAAGCAGGTTGGGGAACAGAGGAATTTGAAGAATATGCAGAGGAGCCTGGGGACGCGATAGCATTTATCAAGATAGCCCTAGATGATGCAAAAGAAGACCCAGAACTCTTGCAGGAGTTGACAGCATCTTTTGAGGAGCTAATGGAGCTCCTTGGCGAAGAAATCGTCACAAAAAATAAATCAGCCTTCGAATCATTGGTCGCCTATTCTGAAAGTTTTGAAGACGTGGAGACCTTAGGCGATAAAGAGGTTGAAACTTTAAAAAACCTGAAAGGTGAATTAAAGGCTCTGGCTACGAAGCTTGGCCTTAATTTTCCGGACACCTGGGCCGATGCTGGTGACAGGATGGAAGCCAGGGAGATCCTTGATGAAAACTTAGAGCGTCTAAAGTGGGCGGAAACAGAACGCTATAAAATTATGCGGCACGGTTATCAACTTGGTGACCTCCAAACCGTTGCAAATAATTCCAATGGCCTGAAATTCTCCATCCCGGTGCGGAATGGCACGAATGGGCATGGAGTTCCCACAGGATTTGATGCAGAGCGTCTTGTCTTTTTACAAGTAACTGTAAAAGATTCGAAAGGTAACGCTGTATATAAATCAGGTGATAGGGATCCCAATGGAGATGTGCGGGACCGGCATTCGCTTTACGTTCACAATGGTGAGTTACCGCCAGATGATGACCTTTTTAACCTTCAAACCAAATTTATTGTACGGATGGCTCGTGGAGGCGAAAGAGAGCAGGTGCTTGCTGTAAATACATCAACATCTGCACTTCCATTTGTCAGGCCAGAAACTCGTGCGACTATCCTTTATGGAAGGCCTTTGGGTGCTAGAAAGCATAAGAAAACAATTGAACCTTTGGGCGTTAGGAACCCTTCTTATGCAGTGCCGGCAGGAAAATTACGTGAAGGCGAGACGTATTCCGTAAATGTCAAACTGATCGCTCAAATGATCCCAGTACATCTCATTCCTGCTATTCAGGAGTCAGGATTTGATTATGGGATGACACCAAGGGAGCTTGCAGAAAATGTTGTTGAAGGCGCAATGATGCTTCATGAACGCAACATGACTGTGACCTATAATCCTAACGGTAAAAGGCGAGAAGCAAACGCTGGTACTCAACCAAAAACACAGCAGACTGCTGATAAAACCCGATAATAATAAAAAGGGGGACCGGCATGAAAAAGCTTACACATAAAGTACTAACAAAATTCTTGGCTGTGCTTTTTGTGGCTGCTTTGCTTTTCAATTCTGAGCAAGTAGAAGCGGAAAGTAAAAGCCGGCTGTCGGATAAACCTATTCCTATGAAGACTGACAAGGAAATGCCAAAGCGTGTTCCCCCGTTGGTTGAAATAGGTAATGATTTTCTTGGTACCGGTAATATTTCATCGGGCTTTGAACTCCCCACAGGGGCGGTATGGATACCGTCCCTGTGGGTATACGGCAACGTCCGAACAGGTCTCAATTACATAGACACAGGCGGTAATAGCGACGAGATTGTGGAAGCTGTTGTAAGGTCTGACATAAATTTTCATTTGAACTTAACCGGAACAGAAAGATTATTTCTTCAATTACAGCCGTTTCACTCACAGGAAACGTTTACTAGATATAGGTTTGAACCCGAAAACGGCGAATTTTCCAGTCACATAAATTTAGATGTCAATGCCTTGTTTTTTGAAGGCGATATTGGAGAAATGTTCCCAAAAGCTGACCCGCTTGATAGCGCTGCTCTCGATTTTGGGATAGCCATTGGACGCCAGCCTATCTTCTTTCAAGAAGGTATGATGTTCAATGATACAATGGATGCAATTGGCTTGGTAAGGGATACCCTTATATTCGAGGGTTTGATCGATACAAAATTGAGCTTTGTTTGGGGTTGGAATAACGTAAACCGAGCGAATAATCAGCAAGATGCAAACGCGGAACTATACGGATTTTTTACTGAATCAGACCTTCGTAAATCTTCGTTAAGATTTGATGTGGCATATGTTGATTCAGACACAGAAAGCGGAGGTGATGGTTTATTTTTGGGGTTTGGTTCGATTCAAAGGATAAGAGGCTACAATACAGCTTTTTATGCCAACTATTCTCATGCGATAGACGATGAATCTGCTGCTGTTAGAGATGGTTTGTTGTTATTCTCTGAAATCTCGACGACCCCTATAAATTCGCATGATCTCCTATATTTTAATTCTTTCATTGGAATAGATGATTATTCCTCAGGCTCTAGAGGAAGAACGAATGGTGGGCCTGTAGGTAGGACTGGTATTATGTATGCTGGCTCAGGCATGGGTTCCTTTGGAGCTGCTTTAGGCAGCAATGCTAATAAGGCGGTCGGCGTAGCTCTTGGATACCAAAAGTTTATGAATAGTGATCGGACGCAGGTAATATTTGAGTTAGCCGGTATAAAGTCTTCAGCGGATACTGCTACCGTACAGGATGGTGTGGCGCTAGGTGTCCAGTATCAGCAAAAGATTGGAGAGAGATATAGGGCACTCGTCACTGGCTTCGTTTCAAATCGCGAAATAAATGATGAAGGTGGCGGCGTAAGGTTTGAGTTTCTAACCCAGTTCTAAAATTTTAACTTCAGTGAGAAATAGTACTGAAGTAGAATCGTTATAGATTGGAACGATAAAATCGTAATATCTAAAAAAATGTTACGCTAATTTCACTGGATATTAGAATATTTAATCTTATTTATCGGAAATTCAGGAAACTATATTGTCCTATAGATGAAAAAATTATTAGGCTAACAGCATAGAAATTGACGAATGACCATCCAGTCTGAACTTCCGTGGTTGACATTTGATTGTTACGACACGCTTGTTCGTTATTCAGAGGGCAAAGCAGATGCCCTTGCTAATATTGTGCGCAAAAAGGGTGGCGATAAAAAAGCTGTAGACGCAGCCCAACAGGCTTTCGAAGAAAGTGAAAAAAATCTTCAATTAGGGCCGTTTCAGCCCCTGAACAATATTCTTCGTAGCAGTCTGCATTCTTCTTTGAATCTAGTTGGCATTGAAGGTTTTCTAGAAGACGAGGAATTTATTATTGAGGCCGTTCGTGCGGCTGAGCCTTTCCCTGATGTTTTACCGGTGTTGCGCGACCTTAAGCAGGACCACCGTTTGGCCATTCTTTCAAACTCTGAACCAGATATTATCCGCTATACTACGATAAGGCTTGGAATAATATTTGATGCTGTTGTCTTGGCTTCCCAAGCCAAATGTTACAAGCCATCTGAGAAGATGTTTTATGCTTTATTTGAACGTATTGGCGCCGCACCAGGGGATGTTACCCATATTGCGCAAAGTTTTTATCACGATATGCGCGTGGCAAAGGACGTAGGGGTAGGACGCCGGATATGGGTTAATCGTTATTACCGTTCAGGTGACCTTACATACACACCTGATGTGGAATTGCATGACCTTAGTGGCATTAGGGATGTATTAGTGCCCCGTTAGCAGAATTTTCAAGTGGTATAATCTGATGATCAAGCGGGATGCCAAGTAAAGAGATACTCTTGACTGAGCAACGAAACTCCGTCGCCATTGTTACTTTGAACCGGCCGGAGGTGATGAATGCGTTGTCTCGGATGTTAAGGAGTGAGTTGGCACGCGAGATACGTCGGCTAGATTCAGATCCATATGTGCGGGTCATTATCTTAACCGGCACGGGTTATCGGGCATTTTCGGCCGGCCTCGATTTAAAGGAACTGGGAACAGATCCTGCAGCGCTTGGGTCTGCTGGCAAGGAACGTTCCGAGGATGATCCATTGGACGCAATTGAGGCCTGTCATTGCCCAGTTATTGGTGCAGTAAACGGTGTCGCTGTGACCGGTGGATTCGAATTAGCCTTGGGTTGCGATATCTTGCTAGCTTCGCCGAACGCTCGCTTTGCTGACACACATGTTAGGGTCGGTGTGCTGCCGGGTTGGGGGTTGTCGCAGAAACTGGCGCGTATCATCGGCCCGTCGCGTGCTAGGGAACTTAGTTTTACTGGGCGTTTCATCGATGCCGCACAGGCTGAAGAGTGGGGTTTGGTGAGCCGTATCGTACCGGAGGCCTCGCTGTTACAAGAGGCCGTGATCCTTGCGGATGAGATTGCCAAGGCTGATCCAATCTTCCTTCGTGAACTGAAACAACTCATCAATGACGGATTGGGGAGTACGTTGGCGGACGGTAGGAGGTTGGAACGGCATAGGGCAAAAGCGTGGAACGCCGGCTTGACGCCTGATGCGCTGGAAGCGCGTCGTGGGAGTGTAATAATGCGTGGTCGTTCGGAGAATACATCTTGATTCGTCGCCGGCTTTACCGGGAGGAACACGAAATTTTTCGTCAATCTGTTCGACGTTGGGCAGAGACCGAGGTATTCCCGCACGGCGAAAACTGGCGAGAGGCTGGTGTTGTTAGTCGCGAGGTTTGGCGTAGCGCTGGCGGACAGGGCTTCCTTTGCATGTATGCTGATGAGAGATATGGTGGACTTGCGCTTGATGATTTCCGCTATGACATGATTATCGCGGAGGAAATTGGCCCTCGTGAGCCCGGTCTGATCATCCCTCTGCACAACCGAATCGTCGGTCCCTACCTACATCGTTCTGGCAGTGACGAACAGCGTGACCGTTTTATGCCAAGCATTGTCTCCGGCGACTGCGTTCTTGCGATTGCCATGACCGAACCTGAGGCTGGCTCTGACTTAGCTGGGATCAAGACGCGAGCTGAAGACAAGGGTGATCATTGGCTTCTTAACGGATCGAAGACCTATATCTCGAACGGGCTGCTTGCGGGGCTGGTAGTTGTTGCTGCGCGGACTGATCTGAACCACCGACATGCCATCGGTCTATTTTTGGTTGAAGATGGTATGCCTGGTTTTCAGCGAGGACGGAACCTGAAGAAGCTGGGTCTGTATTCGCAGGATACGGCCGAACTGTTTTTCGAGAACGTCGAGGTGCCTAAGGCCAACGTGCTTGGAGATCCAATGCAAGGCTTCAAGTTGATGATGCGCAACTTAGCAGAGGAACGGTTGATTGGTTCGGTCGGTTTTCTAGCACATGCGGAACGCGCCTTCGACCTTACCCTCGACTTCGTCAACAATCGACGTGCGTTCGGTCAGCCCATCGGCACCTTTCAGAACTCACGTTTTAAGTTGGCGGAGCTACGCACTCAACTCGACGCAGCCTGGGCACTTGTCGACCATTGCGCGTTAGAGCATCTGGAGGGGACCCTGAGCGCAGAGATGGCAGCTGAGGCGAAACTTTACGCTTCTGAAATAGAAGGCCGTGTCGCCGATGAATGCCTGCAACTGCATGGAGGTGCCGGTTATATGGACGAGTATGAGATCTCTCGCGTATTTGCCGACGCTCGCATCAGCCGTATTTATGCGGGCTCTTCAGAGATCATGAAGGAAATTATTGGCCGCGATCTTGGCCTGGACGACCGTAAACGCAACTGAAAATTAGAGGCATAGTCTATTTTGACACGTCTCGTACCGCCTCTTATCCTCATGACCTAACAGCAAAAAACGGGATTGGGGAGAGAGTGTGATGGCGGACAGTACCTATGATTACATTGTCGTTGGGGCTGGGTCAGCCGGGTCGGTCTTGGCCAACCGGTTGAGCGCAAGCGGCGATTGCAAGGTACTGTGCCTAGAGGCAGGTGTGGAAGGGGCTGGCTATATTTGGTCGCGTATCCCTGCCGGCGTCGCAAAGCTGATCGAAAATCCGCAGGTTAATTGGTGCTATCGCTCTGAGCCGGACGAGGGCAGTGGGCAGCGTGATATTGAGGTGCCAAGAGGTAAGATGCTTGGCGGATCCAGCTCGATAAACGGCATGGTTTTCGTGCGCGGTCAGCGCCAGGATTACGATCATTGGGCGCAGCTAGGCAACCGTGGCTGGAGTTACGCTGATGTGCTGCCGATTTTTAAACAGATGGAGAGTTACGAGGGTGGTTCGGACGAGTTCCGTGGCCGTGAGGGACTCCTGAAGGTGACGGATTCGCCAAAACTCAGCCCCTTCTTCGATAAGCTAATCCAGTCGGCAGAGGCCTGCGGCATCAAATACAATCCTGATTATAATGGCGGGGATCAGGAAGGCATCGCGATGACCCAGGCGACTATTAACAAAGGGCGTCGCATGAGTACCGCCTACTGCTATCTAGATCCGGCGCGAGGCCGCTCGAACCTGACAATCGAGACGGGGGCCATGGGCGATTCATTGATCCTGGAAGGCAAACGCTGCGTTGGTGTGCGTTATACCGTGCGCGGGCAGAAATACGAGGCACGGGCCAACCGCGAAGTCGTGGTTTCAGGGGGCTCAATCAACTCGCCGAAGCTCTTGGAACTGAGCGGCATTGGCCAGCCCGAACTTTTGAAGAGTTTGGGTATTAAAGTAGTGCATGAATTGCCCGGTGTGGGCGAAAACCTGCGTGACCACTACTCACCGCGTATGAAATATTCGATCACTGAGCCGAATGCGACCTTCAACGAACGCGGTAACGGTGTGCGCCTTTGGGGGGAGGCGCTAAAGTATGGGCTGTTCCGCAGAGGCTTCCTCGGTCTATCCACGGTACCTGTGCGGATGTATTTCCGCACACGCGAAGGCCTGGATTCACCGGATGCGACCGTGTCCTTCATGCCGTTTCTGACAGAGCGTATCAACCGTGAGCGGCGCATTGCTAAGCAGAGGGGCATAACAATGAATGTGAACGTGTTGCGATCGGAAAGCCTTGGCAGTATCCATATCAAGTCGACTGATCCGACGGAATCGCCTGCGATCCGCTTCAATTTCCTGTCGGCGGAGATGGACCGAGGCGGTGTAGTATTCGCTATGCGCAAGGGAAGGGAAGTGATGAACACTGCGCCGGTTGCCGATATCGTTGGTGAGGAACTAGCACCCGGCCCGCAATATCAGAGCGACGACGATCTTATAGAATGGGTCCGCCACCATGCGGAGACAACGTATCACCCGGTTGGGACCTGTAAGATGGGCCAGGACCCGCAGGCGGTAGTCGACGATCGACTGCGTGTGCATGGCATTGAAGGCTTGCGCGTGGCAGACGCCTCGATCATGCCGTCATTGACATCTGGCAACACCAACGCTCCGTCGATTATGATCGGCGAGAAATGCGCGACGATGGTTTTGGAAGATGCCGCCGTCGCTCGGGCGGCAGCGTAGGTTCTCCTATAGCCCGAGCACGTGCTTGGCGATTATGCCGCGTTGCACCTCGCTGGAGCCCGCGTAAATTGTTGCCGCGCGCTGATTGAAGTACTTGGCTGTCGCGGTGACGCCGTGCTTTGGGGCGATAGGGTTGACATTGGCGCCAGGGATATAGGCATCAGGCTGAAAGATACCAGCATAGTATCCGATTGCACGCATGGTAAGTTCCAGCGTCTGCTGCAATAGTTCTGATCCCCGCAGTTTGAACATGGAGGAGGCGCTTCCAGGGTTTTGGCCATTACTGAGGGCACTCATGACGCGCTTCTCGGTGGTCTCGTTGGCCCAGACCTGTGTTTCTAGGTGACTCAACTGGCGGCGGAAGTCGTCATCGTCTACCAGTCGTTGTCCGCCACTCACTTCTTGCAAAGCGATTTCACGTAGGCGCTTGAGACCGGCTTTAACCGGCGGCGTGTACGCGATGCCACCACGTTCGAACTCCAGCAGATATTTTGCCACTGTCCAGCCTTTGTTTTCGGGACCGATGCGATTGGTCTGAGGAACGCGGACATTGTCGAAGAAAACTTGGTTTAGTTCATGCTCGCCGGAGAACATGATAACGGGTTCAACTTTGATACCCGGCAGGTTCATATCAAATAGCAGGAAGCTGATGCCTTCCTGTTTTTTGCCTTCCGTCGAAGTGCGAACCAGGCAAAAAATTTTGTCAGCGTAATGTGCTCCAGACGTCCAGATTTTGCTGCCGTTGATGACGTATTCTTCTCCATCCTTAACTGCACGGGTCTGCAGTGAAGCCAGGTCGGACCCGGACCCCGGTTCGGAATAACCTTGGCACCACTGGAATTCGTCCTTGAGTATGCTAGGTAGGACTTCTGCTTTCTGCTCGTCCGTGCCGTATTTCATGACCACGGGACCGACCATGCGGATACCCATATTGTTAATTATCGGTGTGCCGGCCTGGGCGCATTCGGTCTCGAAGATATACTTCTGCACTGTGTTCCAGCCGGGCCCGCCATATTCAGCCGGCCAGTTGTGGCAAAGCCAGCCTTTAGAGGCGAGCTTCTTTGTCCAGCGTTGCCCGATTTCCGGTTTAGTGCGAACGCCAGGTGTCAGTCGCGCCCCTTCGCGAATATCGTCGGTCAACGTTTTGTCGAGAAAGGTGCGCACCTCGTCCCGGAAAGCCATATCTTTAGCGCTTAGTTCGATTTCCATAGGGTGGCTCCGCTGCAAAATCCATCTGATGGAATATCGAGGACGGGCCAGAAGCGGTCAAGGGAGCGAATGCAGGCAAGAACTGGAGGAAGTCGAGGAAATGAGCTTTCATTTCCAATGTCCGGAGATAACCGCAAGGTTTGGGTGAGATAGCCTAGATCGGAGTGAGGCGTCCGAGTATGACTAGAGTGGCCAAATACAAGTAGGGGGCTTCATAAATGCAGATTGGCGCCGCAATGTTCTTCACAGACTATTCGATCACAGCGCCCGTGATAGCGCGGGCACTGGAGGAACGTCAATTCGAATCGCTCTGGGCGCCAGAGCATAGCCACATACCAGTCGCCACAAAATCATCATTCCCGCTTTGGGACGCGATTCCGAAAAAATATTACGACGTAATGGATCCGTTCGTGAGTCTGACCGCGGCGGCTGTAGTGACGAAAACTCTTAAGCTTGGCACGGGAATTTGTCTTGTGCAGCAACGTGACCCAATCCAAACCGCGAAGCTTGTTGCCTCAATTGACCAGGTGTCAGGGGGACGGTTCCTGTTTGGCGTAGGCACTGGTTGGAATGCCGAAGAGATGGCGGATCACGGCACGGCCTTTGATACGCGTAACAAATTAGCGCGGGAACGCATTGAAGCCATGAAGGAAATGTGGACCCAATCGAAGGCGGAATACCACGGTGACATGGGCGATTTTCCGCCCATGATGATGTGGCCGAAGCCTGCACAGAAGCCCTATCCGCCCGTCATTGTTGGTGGCGCATGGCCTTATGCTGCGCGTCGCGCCGTACGATATGGCGACGGTTGGATACCACATGCGGCTCTGCCGCCACATGACGACGTTACGGACTTTATCCCTGAATTCCAGCAAATGGCACGTGACGCTGGCCGCGATCCGGACGATTTGCCGGTGACTATTTGGGGTGCACAGCCTGATCTCGATCAGTTCAAACGGCGTCGCGACAGAGGGGCGTTGCGTGTGGTGATCTCGCTCGAGTCGGAGCCGGAGGATGAGATCCTTAAACAACTCGACATATGGGCGGAGATTAAGGCAAAGCTGAACTAGGATATGAGCCCGACCGGTTTCGGTACCGGTCCCTGTTCCATACTGCTTCAGCCTTACAATTTTGCATAGCCACATTGAAATAGTCGCGCTCTATGCGGTTGGCTGATTTTTTCTGGTATTGGAAAATGGCTAGTGAGGCACAGTTCCAAGTTGTTTTACATTTTTTCACGTAAGCCATTTGGTTGGCTGAGCCGTTAATCGCGTGCTTCTTCATCATCCCTTTTCCACCCGCTGGAACACAATCACCGGGCCGGCTCCGAGGCGCGCTCGATCCGCCCGTTCAAGCGTGTTGCGCCGGATTACGCGCCGCACCTTCTGCGTCGCAATGCGGCCTAGAGCAGGGACGAGGTAGGCGGCCAGCGCGTATCCGTCCAATGGCCGTCCCTCGGTCCTCAACGCGGCTCGGGCATCCCGCATGGCGTTGAAATCTGGGCCGGTGTTCAGGTGATGCATATAGGCTTACAACGCCGCGCCGTCTGTCCCAGCCGTCGTAATGCGCCTAAGGTCCAGCGGCCGAATTCGGGTGCCTGTGGTTGCGCACAAGGCGAGGGTAGCCAGCCGCTGTCCAGCTCACCTTTGGCAATAACGATAGATCGTGGAATGGCGTCGAGTTGCCTAAGAAGGCTCTTCTTATTCGGCTTTGTTGGCAAATTCTCAACGGGCGCGATACGTTACTTCGCGATGTGCTTTGACAGCCAGCTAAGGTCTGCAGGTTCGGCGCTAGTGGTTACTAGGCTTTGCAGCCGTGCGCGCTTGGCAATAAGTGCCTCATATTCCTGCAGCACTGCCGACAGTAACAGCCGAAGGTAGACGGAGTGCTGAAATGGCACCTTCTCTCGCCAATCCGCTGCTTTTCTGGGGCCGGTAATTCGGGTGCGGGAGACCGCGTCTAACCGCCCCAGATAATGGTCCGGAATTAGAAAATTAATCGCCCGAAGTGCCTCGGCTAGGCGCCAAGCGTTGGCCGCAAGTATCAGAAATACCAGCAAGCTGACCTTTGCAATACCGTAGAATATTTGTATCACTGTCATGCCTCACATTATCTGCTTTCGTCGCGCTATCCTGCACATCTTGCCTGATCATGTTCTCCATCGGGTTCGGCCGGCAATGGCGGAAATGGAACGTTGCGCGCAAGGGGAGCGAGACATGGAGTACACAACACTGGGCCGGACGGGATTGAAGGTCAGTGTCGCGGGGCTGGGCTGCGGTGGCAACAGCCGCGTAGGGATTGGCGCTGGGAAGTCGATAGCCGAGGCCGCCGACATCATCCGCGCCGCCTTCGATATGGGCGTGACATACATCGACACGGCTAGGCTCTACGGCACTGAACCGGCTGTTGGTTTGGCGCTAAAGGGCCGTCAGCGCGATAAGATCGTGATCTCTACCAAATCGACGATTCGGTTGGAGGGAGAACGTATTTCGCCGGACTGCCTCGCCAATCATTTAGACGAGTCCCTAAGCCATCTTCACACTGACTATGTCGATGTTTTCTTTCTTCACGGTGTCTCGCTGCTTGACTACGATTATGCACGCGACGTACTAGCACCTGCGATTCTTAAGGAGCGCGACAAGGGAAAATTTCGGTATTTGGGCATCACGGAGCCTGCGGCGAACGATCCGGAACAATTGACGATCCGACGCGCAGTAGACGATGAAAAATGCTGGGACGTCATGATGCTTGCATTTCATATGTTGCATCAGACTGCGCGCGCGAATGTCTTCCCGAAAACGCAGGCTGGAGGCATCGGCACTGTGATGATGTACGTCGTGCGGAATATCTTTAGCCGACCGGGTTTGCTAGTTGAGAAGGTGCGTGGCCTTATCGAAGGCGGGAAACTGTCTCCGGAAGGCATCGATCCCGACGATCCATTGGGTTTTCTCGAGGATGAGGCTGAAAGCTTGATCGATGCCGCCTATCGATTTTCCCGGCACCAGAAGGGGGCCGATACCGTCCTGTTTGGCACAGGCAACGTGGATCACCTGAAAGCCAACATCGAGTCGATCCTTCGTCCGTCTCTGCCGGAGGCGTATCTGGCGCGGCTGCATGCGCTATTCGGCCATTTGACCGGCGTTGGCCTTGATAGTCCGGAGCATCTGCGTCGTTAGCGGCAGAGTGGGACAAGAAGAGCGCACACGGTAAATTATGGTTACGTTATTGCAGTCTGAAATGGGTGAGTGAGGGTTTCGATGATTTACGAGCTGCGCACCTACACCATGAAACCTGGCATGGCGCATGTGCACGCCGAAAGTGCTGGCTCCATCGGCCGCGCAATTCGCGGCGACGAGTATGGCGTGTTGGTTGGTCACTGGCTGACCGAGATCGGTCCGCTTAACCAGTCGATGCATCTCTGGGCCTATGAAGATCTTAACGACCGTGCGGCGAAGAAGGCCAAGTTGGCCCAAAATCAACGTTGGCGCAGCGAGTACCTCCCGCCGGTCCGCGCTGAAATACTGCGCCAGGACGTCCGCCTGATGACTGCCATCGTCCCACCGAAATCGCCGGAGGCGACTG
>PBDC01000052.1 GCA_002717185.1 Rhodospirillaceae bacterium | reverse complement strand
CACCTTACCGGCAGTCTTTTCACTACCGAGGACCGCAGCGAGGGGATGTCCGCCTTCCTGGAAAAGCGGGACGCCGTATTTAAAGGCAAATGATCCTGAGTTTATCAACCGAAAGCGAATAAAATGCCCGACAGCCAAGAAATGAAGTACCGCGACATCATCTACGAAGAGAAAAATCACGTCGCGACGATCACTTTCAACCGCCCGGATCGACTTAACGCTTTCCGCGAGGGCATGTATGAAGAGGTTACCGACGCAATCATTGAGGCATCCTGGAACCGGCAAATTTCCGCCATCGTACTGACTGGCGCCGGCAACCGCGCCTTCGGTGTCGGCGGCGACCTAGGCGATAAGAAAAAGGGCCGCCGCGGCAAAGGTACAATTGGCGTACCAGTCGAAGACCTGCACAGCGCGATCCGCGACGCACCACAACCGGTTATAGCCAAGGTACGTGGATACGCGATCGGCGGTGGGAATGTTTTGTGCACGCTCTGTGACCTTACGATAGCATCGGATAACGCGATCTTTGGTCAGGTCGGCCCGAAGATGGGATCGGTCGACCCCGGTTACGGCACCGCGTATCTAGCCCGCGTCGTCGGCGAAAAGAAAGCGCGCGAGATGTGGTTCCTGTGCCGCCGCTATTCAGCGCAGGAGGCATTAGCGATGGGCCTCGTTAACACCGTTGTGCCTGACGACGATCTCGATGCTGAAGTCGACCGCTGGTGTCATGACCTGACCTTACGCAGCCCTACAGCTATTGCCATCGCTAAGCGCACCTTCAACGCCGACAGCGAAAACATTCGCGGCATCAGCCGACTCGGGTTCGAAGCCGTGCGCATGATGTACGATACAGATGAGTCGAAGGAAGGTGGCAATGCAATGCGCGAAAAGCGTGACCCCGACTTCCGTGCACATATGAACCTAGAGCGCTGAGATGGCCGCCGTGGCTTGGACCCTGCGCGGTCAATATATGGAAAGTTGTAATTGCGACTACCTATGCCCTTGCATCTACACCAACCCGCAGGGACCGGCAACGCACGACCATTGCTATGCGATGATGGTCTATCGTATCGATAAAGGTCAGGCGGGCGATATAACGCTAGACGGGCTAAACTTTGCCTTCATCATCCGCTCCGGAAAAGTTATGGCCGACGGGGGCTGGGTATTTGCCTGTGTCGTCGACGAATCCGCCGATAACAGCAAGCGGGCTGCGCTCGCTGCCATCGTCAGTGGCGAGGCAGGCGGCGTCCCGGGCCGGATCCGCGAGAACCTAGTGAGTGACTTCCGAGGCGTCGAATACAAGCCGGTTGAGTTTATTATGAACGGCCTGAAACGCGCGACTGAAATTCCGGAGATCTTCGGGTTTGAGATTGAAGGGGTAGCTTCGCGAAATCAGTCGGGTGACCCTTACTACATCGACAATACTGGTCATCCGGCGAACTCAAGGCTCGCCCTGGCTACCTCAAAATTTCTTAAGGTGTTCGGGTTTGGGCTCGACCTCGAGATGGAGGGTAAAGGCAATAACGGGCATTACGCGCCCTTCAACTGGTCGAACTGATTGTAGTGCAGAAGAGCTTACAAACAGGCAGAGGATTCATGCGATGACGACGGGTCCGGTTGGGTTTATCGGTTTGGGTGATATGGGCGGCCCGATGGCGTTGCGATTGCTCGACGCTGGGAAAGAACTCGCCGTCTGCGACACGCGCGACGCAGCACTGACACCGATGGTCGCTAAAGGGGCGTACTGCGCGGAAAACCCGACCGATGTCGCGAACCGGTGTGAGATGGTCTTGGTCAGCCTGCCAACTCCGGATGCAGTATACGAAGTAGCCCTGGGTCAAAGCGGGCTGCTGGAAGGCACGGCAATCAATACCTATGTCGATCTCTCCACAACCGGCGCCATGATGGCGAAAACGGTAGCAGCCGGTCTTGGAGAAAAGGGTATCGCCGTACTTGATAGTCCAGTCAGCGGCGGCATTCTAGGCGCAGAGTCGGGTAAACTTTCCCTGATGGTCTCAGGACCGGAGGTTGTCTTCGAAGCGGTCCGCTCAATCCTAGAGATCATCGGTAATAATCTGTTTTATATCGGCGCCGAACCAGGCCTCGGCCAGACCATGAAACTGGCCAACAACTTCCTATCAGCGACGAATAATATCGCAGCTGCAGAAGCGATGGTTATGGGCGTAAAGGGTGGCCTCGACCCCACCGTGATGCTCAATGTGATTAATGCCAGTAGCGGCCGCAATTCTGCCACGATGGATAAATTTCCACGCGCCGTAGTGACACGCACCTTCGAAAAAACCATGAAGCAGAAGCTTCTCTATAAGGATGTACGGCTCTGCCTAGAAGAAGCTGAGGCGCTAGGTTGTCCGATGTGGCTCGGCAGTGCAGTTCGCCAATTCCTCGCTTATGCGGTTAGCCAAGGAACTGGCGACGATACTTCTGTCGCGCTGATTAAGCATATGGAGCGCTGGGCAGACATCGAGGTTGGCAGCGCAGCCACGGGAGACAAAGACTGACTTCAATTCTGCCCCTGAGCGTCCGCGGCCTGCGCTATGAGGCAGATGGTATAAGTTTGATCAAGGACATTACCTTCAAACTCGACGCCGGAACGCGGACAATCATCTTGGGTCATAACGGGGCTGGCAAGAGCCTCTTGTTACGGCTGTGCCATGGCCTGATTGCGCCGACCGGCGGAGAAATTGTCTGGAACGGCGGCTCGGCCGAGGTCAAGCGTCGGCAGACGATGGTATTCCAACGACCTGTCATGCTGCGCCGAACAGCGGCAGAGAATGTCGACTACGCGCTGCGCATGCGCGGCATGCCGCGCCGCAAACGTCGTGAGCTTGTCGCGGAAGCGTTGAAGCAGACGCGGCTTTACCGCCATCACAACCGGCAGGCGCGCAGTCTGTCCTTCGGAGAGCAGCAGCGTCTTGCTCTGGCCCGCGCCTGGGCGCTGAAACCGGATGTCCTGTTCCTCGACGAACCCACGGCCAGCCTAGACCCCGCCGTCACCCAGTCAATCGAGGAACTGATCAACCTCATCCATAACGCTGGGACCAAGATCGTAATGTCGACGCACGATCTTGGTCAGGCGCGCCGCTTGGCGGACGAGATCCTGTTTCTACACCGCGGCCACTTGATCTCACACGCCCCGGCGGCCGACATCCTGATCGATCCTGTTCAGAAAGAGGTCCGCGCCTTTATTGAGGGCGATCTCTACTGGTAGGTCCAGAAATTCTACCCTAGGTTTACGACCGGTTTTAAGATCTAGCCGAGCCTCTTCCGCAGCGCCTCCGCCATAGCATTGAAGAAGTGGTCCAGTTTGTTGCCGTAAGTGCTATGTCAATGGCCGAACCCAAAATGATTGCAAATGCCCCAATAGATGCCTTCGGTATCCTCAAATTCGAAATGCTCGACCAAGACAACGCGCAGCATAGAGAAACCAGATCCTTTTGTAATTTCCTCGAACATACGATCCAGGATGCCCTCCAGGTCTGGGTGAAAACATGTCCTTCATAATCTCGCGGAACGGCGCTTACTTGACAGGGCCGTCACCATGATTTGATCGACCACCGATTTCTCCTGGTCGCCCAGCACACATAAAAGGTGCAGGTTAGAAAACTCGCAGGTCTGCCAGACTGTAACGCCGTTAACCGATCAATCTCTGGCTCGAAATATGACGCTATCTACTACCGCGGCGTTGGGCCACTTAAACACATGCAGCTCTTTTCTATGTATCATTTGGCGTGTTCTCGAAGAAGCGAGTTTGTGCTTCATAAGCCGCGGCTGCTCGGTACAAGGTCGCCTCGGCGAACGGACGGCCAATGAGCTGGAAGGAAGACGGCAAACCGTTATCCGAGAAGCCAGCCGGCACGGCAAGTGATGGAAGCCCGAGATAGTTGATTGGGCGCGTACAATGCACCATGCCGGCGACCACCGCCGGGAAGTTTGGCGATGCCTTAACGTCTGTCTCATCGATAGAAGGAACTGGGATGTTAATGGTCGGAGCGTGGAAGACATCCGCCTCACCGAACACCGCGTCGACGAAGCTTTGTGTAATCTTTGGGCGAATCTGCTGCGACGTCACATACTCGGTGCCCGAAATGGCGAGACCCGGCTCCAGCCGCGCCTTCACCTGTGCACCGTAATCGTGCGGCCGGTCGCGCATCCAGGCCTGATGCAGCACCGATCCCTCGGGCCCGCGCAAAGCAATCGCCAGATCGGGCAGAATGTCGTGGTGAGGCACTTCAACCGTGACGATTGTAGCACCCAGTGTTTCGAAGACCTTCAGGCTCTCTTCCATCAAGGCGCGCACATCGTCGGTAGCGCCATCATAGTAATAGTTCGATGGGATCGCTATACGCAGTCCCTTTACGTCAGCGTCAATCGTTGCCGCCTCGTAATCGTCGACTGGTACGTTGGCAGCGGTCAAATCCTTCGGGTCGGATCCTGCGATGATTTTCATCATGCGAGCATTATCACGCACAGTCCGCGTCAATGGCCCGACATTGTCGAGCGAGAAGGACAGGCCCATTACCCCATAACGGCTGACACGGGTTTGCGTGCCCTTCATCCCGACAAGGCCGCAACAGGCGGATGGTAGTCGCACCGAGCCCCCCGTATCCGAGCCTAGAGCCCCGAACACCAGACGCCCGCCAACAGCGGAACCGGAGCCGCTCGACGAGCCGCCGGTCACATGGTCCGGGTTCCACGGGTTGCGGCAATGGCCCCAATGTTCGTTGTGGCCGAACGGCCCAACAGCGAATTCCGACATATTGAGGCCGCCCATATGCAACGCACCCGCTCCCGCCAACCTTTCCAGCACCGTCGCAGTATGGTCTGGCAGGAAATCCTTGCGAATTTTCGAACCACAAGTAGAGACCTTGCCTTCCCGGTAGTACATATCCTTGTGTGCTAGTGGCACGCCGTGCAGTAGACCCGTGGCGTCGCCGCGGGCAAGCGCCGCGTCGGCGGCATCGGCTTCTTCCAGCGCACCTTCCGCATCCAACGAGATGAAGCAATTTAGCACCGCCTGCCGCGCTTCAACCTTAGCGATGCTAGCCTTCGCCAGTTCGCGTGCCGAAATTTGTTTACCTGCAACTGCGTCTGCTGCCTCGACCAGGGACTACTGCGTCGGATCAGACATCGTCGCGTCCCGACATCGCGATTAGCGCCCGGTCGTAATGTGCCGGCTCAGTATCAAACATAGATTCGCCGGCGACCTTGCGAAGCGCCTTCCCCGCGCCAATCGATTGGTTGGTGAGGCGCTTCGCCGCCTCATCGTCCAGTTCAACCTGCTGCCAATACATTACCAGGTCGCGTATCGTCTGATCGTCCATTTTGTTCTCCGAGACCGTCTGGATTCCTTCTTGCGGCTAAAATTCTGCACATTAGTCTCCTCACCGCAAAGGATGAAATTCGCTCATATTCTACATTTTATGGCACGCACTGACGCAGTGTTTTACCAATAATTAAAGGAATTCGACTTATAACAACCGATGTACGAGGATGTTGATAATTAAATAAGCCGTCATACTGGCCACCTTATCCTAGTTTACGCTTGTGCCATCGTAGCCAAGGGGACCAAGCAGACGGTCATAGTCGAAACACCGCAAGTTACCCGCACCGCCAATCTCTAGAAAGGTTCGAAATTTAATGAGTGGACCTCTAAAAGTGCTACAGGCTCTGCTTTAGTCCGGCAATATGCATCATCAACTAACCACACGTTTATCTCCGCTAGATAGCTGTCGAAGTCGAAGTCTTTCCGCTAAACTTCCTCCCGATCGCCAAACATGAAGGACATAAGACATGGAAGACGGTTTTAAGGAAGGCAACAAAATCACTAGGCGCTTCACTGTCGACGAAGGGCGCACCATCTCCGTCGCTGGGGGCGAATTTAAGGTCTACGCCACGCCAGAAATGATCCGCGATATTGAACAAACCTGCAAGAAGTACATTCTCGAATTCGCTGACGAAAATGAGGATTCAGTCGGTACCCAGGTCAACATCGCTCATGTCGGCGCCACAGTGATGGGTATGTCAGTCGAAGTGACCGCAACGGTCAAGACCCTGGACCGCCGCCGAGTCGTTTTCGACATCACAGTCAAGGACGACCTGGAAGAAGTTGGCCGAGGCACGCATGATCGCTTCATCACGGATGCCTCTAAATCAGCCGAACGGTTGAGAGCGAAAGCGGAGAAGGCTGGCCTCTAGAAATAACGCCTAGGGTACAGCGATACCGAATGAAAACCCGCTGTAACGACCAACGTCACCTCCTACTGCTATCAATATATCGACGTTCTCTACCTCTTTAAAGGCCGCGTCAACGACGGGATCTCTGTCGATATGCAACGTAACTTTGTGACAACGGAGGTCCACTCGACGGGTGCCAAGGTTTACGTTAAGGCCCACAGACTGATCCAGATGATCTACACCCCAAACCGCTTCCTNACGTCAATGAAGCGAACCAATACAAATAACAGACGGCACGAGGATCNTGCCTTCGTTCCNATCTCTTGGGACCAAATGCCNGATGCGTTGGCAGNGGANACCCGAACCGCGCANGACGAGGGANTGCCTGAGACCCNCGCGAAACTGGTATGCCTCTNATATGACCGGAAACGAAACCTACATGTATGACCGTATTGCGGAGACCATGCCGCGAGCCGATATCCAATCCTTGCAGATTGTGCGTGTAAAGCAGACGTTGGAACGCGCATACAATAAGGTCCCCCATTTCAAGATGCGCTTCGACGAGGTTGGCGTGGCGCCGGAGGACTTCAAGACGCTGGATGACATCCGCCGCTTCCCCTTCACCATGAAGACAGATCTACGCGACAACTATCCTTTCGATATGTTTGCCGAGCCTCGCGAGTCTCTGGTTCGCTTGCACGCCTCCTCCGGGACAACGGGCAAGCCGACTGTCGTCGGCTACACGCCAGGTGATATCGAACTTTGGACCGATCTTATGGCGCGATCAATGGCTTGCGCCGGGGCCTTACCCGGCGACATCGTGCATAATGCTTATGGCTACGGCCTGTTCACCGGCGGGCTCGGCACCCATTACGGCTCGGAACGGCTCGGCTGTAGCGTCGTGCCGGTGTCCGGCGGCGGTACCGAGCGGCAGGTCGTACTGCTAAAAGACTTCGGTGCCCGCGTCATCTGCGCTACCCCATCCTATGCACTCAACATTGCGGAGGTGGCAGCGCGCCAAGGCGTCGATATGCGCAAGCTTCCGGTGGCCATCGGCGTATTCGGAGCTGAGCCGTGGAGCGACGCCATGCGTGATGAGTTGGAGTACAAGCTCGGGCTCAAGGCTGTCGACATCTACGGCCTGTCAGAAATCCTCGGTCCGGGCGTCGCGATGGAATGCCACGTGGCACAGTCTGGGCTGCATGCCTGGGAAGATCATTTCCTATTCGAAACCATCAACCCGGAAACCCTAGAAGCAGTAGAGGACGGCGAGCCAGGCGAATTGGTCATTACCACACTGACCAAGGAAGCCCTGCCGATGGTTCGCTATCGCACGCGCGACATTACACGGCTCAGCAACGAACCTTGCGTCTGCGGCCGCACCCATCGTCGCATTATGCGCATCACCGGGCGCGATGACGACATGCTGATCATCCGCGGCGTCAACGTCTATCCCAGTCAAATCGAAGCGGTACTTGTCGGCCTGCCAGGTATCGCGCCGCACTATCAATTCGTGGTCACGCAAGAAGGCCCGATGACAGCGCTTCGCGTCGAGGTGGAGGTCGAACCGGATGCCGAAGTCAGCGTTGCATCACGCGTTGCGAAGGCAGCCGAGGTACAACATCAGATCAAGTCCATGGTCGGCGTGAACTGCGATGTCGAGGTAATGGAGGTAGGCGCGGTACCGCGGTCAGAAGGCAAGGCGGTAAGGGTGCGCGATCTGCGGAATTAAGGTTGCAGTATCAGCAAGCTTTTCATCTCACCCATATGGCAATTGGGAAAATAAACGCTGTTTCCACTCGCGATCCAGCACTCCCCTCTGGGGGAACAGCAGGGTGAGGAAATGACAAGCACGCAATACAGCGTCGGTTTTTAAAATTCCAGCGGTAGACTCAAGTGCTTCTCGTAAACCCTGTCGCGGTGCGCAATCAAAATCGGATTTACGGCGGCGGCGATGGTTGTTCCCTCAACACTATAGAGATTGCGGATCAAGCCTGGCATGCGATTGACGCTCTCGTCCAGTGGCGCAACGAGTTGTGAGAAGCAGGCCCAGTACAAATCCACCGCAGTGAAGCCGTTGCCGACGAAATAATTGCTGCCAGCGTCCTGTTGCGCATGCAGTTTAGCGGACAACATTTTGAGGATCTCGGCCGCGCGTCCCTCTGCCTGGGACAGCGCTGCATCCGAATAGCCATATCGTGATGCAAGGGTCGCGCCGCCGCTTTGCACCCGCTCGTCCAGGCTAGCGTTCAATCCTTCGATCAATTGCAGACGGCGCTGCCAGGCGAAGCCGTTTTCCGAGGCGATCTCGGTAATAAGTCCAAAGACTTCTGCACGCGCTGCCGCGTCCCCAGGCAACAGGGATGGTTCCGGGTTCAGCCTCTCCGCCAGCATGATGATTTCGTGCCAACCTACACGCGGCAGCTCATCGTCAAAAATTGCAATAGGCGCGTTTCGGTGGCCCGTCCAATCGTGGAGTTCGTCATTCGGCGTACCCGCGAGTTGTGCGACAGGGATATAGGGGATCGACTTCACCTCGAAGACGTACTTGGCCGACTGGCTCCATGGGCCCGGGACGCCCTTGTTCATCACCAGACGGAGCCCCGGCTTCTTCCGTGCTTCGCCTATTGCAGCATAATCCATGACTCAATCAGGCTCAGGCGGAAATTGCAGCAACAACACGCTGGTGCCCTGATCACCGGCGGTCAGCATCAAAGGCGCTTCTTCCACCGCGAGATAAAACAGTGAGTGGGTTTCCAACGCGTTCCCGTCATGGCTGACGGAACCGCCAGCGACGAAGGCGTATGCGCCTGCACCCAAAGAGTCGAACGCGACGGTAAATCCGCGGTCGGGGCCAATGTCGAATTGACGTACTCCGAGACCGTCCTCCTCCAGCGGCACCAGGTCAGTGACCTCAGTTTTAATCGCCTGGCGCGCGGTCGCGTCTGGAATTGATACAGATTCCGCGATCCGGTGCATCCGCTTGATTTTCCGCAACTTGTTGCGATTTTCCGGCATGACCTTAGCACCCGAATCCCATTTATTGCGCAGGGTCATGTAGTGTGCCCCCTTTGGCCCAGCCTCGATCGGTCCGTAGGGCGTGTGGGCCCCCGCATAGTGAACGACCATGCCGTCAACCGGCTTCTTACCGAAATAACCGCCGCCATGTACGAAGATCTGAAACTGGTTGGTGTCGTGAAAATGCGCAGAAACGGTGCTGTTTTCCGGCTGCTCGACCAGATAGGCTTGTGGCTGATCTAATTTGCTTTCATCTATCTTACCGCCTCTGGTCGGAGCCGAGCCCATATAGAGACGCCGATAGAACGGCCTAGCGAGGGCCTGACGGAAAGTGTTTTCGGTGCGATTGGCAAGCGCTTCGCTGGCGGTCACGGTAATTGGCATATCGAGCTTCCATTCGATCAATCGAGATGCTCCGACTATACAACGTGTCGGCAGCGCCGGTCGCCCCTTCCCTAATTCTCAGGACCTGAGTTCCTTACCCCGACGCAATTCGCATAACAGGCCAGGCGATCCGCGGTGCTAATTCAATTTAGACGCTCGGGATAGTCGGGAACGGCGTGAGCTGCAGCTCGTGCGTCCAGCAAGACCGATCCTGGGTATGCAAATAGTAAAATGCCTCCGCGATCTTAATAGGGTTCATGACCATGTCGGGATTTTTCTGCGCCTTCTCCAGCGACCGGGTGCCCGGCGAGTCGATCAGTCCGTCGATAACCACATTGGCGACATGGATACCGTGCTCCGAATATTCCTCAGTTAGCACCTGAGCCAGGGTCCGCATCATTACGCGAGGATAGTAAAGTGATTCCCCGGTGTTCCGCTTACGGCCCCGCAGCGACTTTGAATTGTTGGAGAAGAAAAAGGAACCAGCACCTTTCGCACGCATCGACGGCAACACCTCCTTGGCAACAAGGAACGGCCCGCGACTGGAAATGTGCTGCGCGGTGTCAAACATCTCTATGCCGATATGCTCGAGCAACTCCTTTTCCGGCGGTAAGTCGCGGCCTTCCAGATAACCGGCATTGTAGATCAATACTTCCGGGTCACCCGCCTCTTGACGGATCGTCGCAAAGGCGTTGGCGACGGATACTTGGTCAGCCAAATCAAGCTCTACAACCATGCAATTATTGTTCTGCTCTTCAATCGCCACGGACAGGGCCGCCGCATTGCCCGCGTTACGCGTGGTCAGAACAGTGAAGAAGCCTTCCTGTGCGAATTTCTGAGAGAGCGCCCCGCCAACGCCCCAGCGTATGCCAACTGGGATATCACTGTCGTCGATTGCCGCCCCATGCGCCAGCTTGGTGTTGCGCCCATCAGACTGCCATTTCGACGTCGCTCCAATGACGACGGCAACGGGTTTGTTGTTCGTGTTCATTCGCCATTTCCTCTGTCAATTTTAAGCACTTAACCGCCCCTTCCAATCAATCGGCATCGATCATGTAGGCAATGAAATTGCCATTCTCTGAAACTCGCAATTACAGTGGCGCCTATTGGCGATAAGGCGATCAATCCAAAATTTCACGACTACAGGTTAAATATCCTAACCAAAAGCTATTAAACGATTTTTTTAACGCTCTAGCCTCGCTACCAACCCCACCAGTCGCAGATCGCCTGGCCCATCACAAGTGTCAGGTCGTCGCCGCGCAACCAGTCTAATTCTTCAGTGAACTGGGTAACGCATTGGCTCCAGTTGCATGGCATCTTGGAAATATCCGTGCCCCAGAACATGCGGGTCGGACCAAAAGCCTCGAAGATCTGTTTCAGGTAATCCTGCATGATCGGAAACGGATAGGCTTCGGTGGAGTAACCCGGCGCGCCTGTTGCCTTGACCCCGACGTTTGGATGTTTCGCCAAGGCTAACAATTCAGGCATGTGAGCCATCGCCTCATGATCGCGTAGTTGCGAGGTACCGCCCCGGCCACCAAGATGGTCAATGGTCACCCGCAGCCCCGGGTAGCGTTCGGCGATGCGGCTAAAATCCGCAAGCGAGTCCGTAGCCAGCATCGATACCGGCACACCGGCTTCTTCCGCGGCCGCCCACAGCCAGTCAAGCGTGCCGTCCGCCACCCAGGTCCGCATCGGGTCGGTAAGACAGGTGTAGCGCAGGCCAAGATTGCCCGGCACCGCGCGCCAACTTGCAACCTGCGCCGCCGCATCTGGTGCACCCAGGTCGACTGCACCCATGATTGCGAACCGGCCAGGATAATCCTGCACCGCCTGGTGCGCCATAGTCACGGACCCTGGGTCCCAGCTTGGTGGGTGTATCACAGCAGCGTGCACGTCAGCTTCGTCCATCAGGCTGATCGCCTCTTGCGGAATAAAGGATGTCACCTGCCAATGAGAAGGGTTGCTCGGCAGTCCTGAGCCCCATAGATGGATTTGCGCGTCGACGATTTTCATCACGGTTCCTGTCCTTTTTTTCCTTCACCGCACGATTATACACACGGTCGCACGTCCCTATTGGGGCGGTGGCCGCCCCAAGATCAAATCCGCACCTTTTTCTGCAATAGCGATTGTCGACGCGAAGGTGTTAGCCGAAGGCAGCATTGGCATGATCGACGCGTCGACGACACGCAAGCCATCGACACCGCGCACTCGCAATTCGTCATCGACGACGGCACATACGTCGCTTTCCGGGCCCATGCGACAGGTGCCGACGAGGTGATAGCCGGTGTTGCCGCGCCGCCGTGAGAAGTCGAGCAATTCGTCATCCGACTGAACGTCAACGCCGGGCAGGGTCTCACAGTCAAAATATGGGGCGAGTTGCGGACTGTTGAAGAGCGCGCGCACAAGCTTCAATCCGGCCAGCGTGATACGTTGATCCGCTTCCGCAGCCAGATAATTCGGCTGAACGATGGGCAGCGCGGCCGGGTCAGCGGAGGTGGCCCGAACGTATCCGACGCTTTCAGGGCGCGGCTGAGCTGCACCGCAGGTCATCCCGGGATGATCATCAAGCACGTAAACTTTGCCCTCCATGTAGCTTCCGGGTGTGAATAAAATCCGCATATCGGCATCGTCCAGATCCGGATGGGACTTACCGTGCACAAAGCCAATGGTTGGACAAAGAGCGAGTACGCTCGGCTTGCCGACCAGCCATTTTATCACCTCTAGTGGCAGGCGTGGCCAGCGTGCCGACTCGTTGATAGTCATCACGTCCTTCGCCCGCGCAGTCATACGTACGGAGTAATGGTCGCGCAGGTTTTCGCCGACGCCCTCTAGAGGAAATTTTACTTGTATGCCTATTTCCTTCAGGTAATCGGGCGGACCAATTCCGGAGATTTGCAACAGCTTAGGCGAGTTGATCGCTCCTGCGCTGAGGATGACTTCCTTTCGCGCAAAAACGGTATTTTCGCGTCCATCGCTATCGCGGTACCTAACTCCCATCGCTCTGCCTTGCTCCAGGAGCACCGCGACGACCTGTACGCGAGTACGCAACGTTGCAGATTTCCGACGCATAGCGGGGCGCAGAAACGCCTTGGCCGCGCTGACCCGTTTGCCGCGATGGATATAGCGTTGGAAGTAGCCGGTGCCGAACTGGGCACCCGAATTGTAATCGCGAATGCGCGGGATGCCCATTGCTACTGCGGCATCAATAAAGGCCTCAGCAAGCGGGTTGATCCAATCGATATCGGTGATCGGCAATTCACCATCGCGGCCACGAACGCGATCGTCACCGTCACCAATGCGCATCTCTGAGCGTTTGAAGTAAGGTAGCAGATCCTCGAAGCTCCAGCCGTGGTTACCCATCTGCGCCCAGGTATCGAAATCCGCTGCCTGTCCCCGGTTATAGACCATACCGTTGACCGAACTCGAACCGCCGACCACCCTGCCCTGTGGGATCGCCACCGTGCGTCCACCTAAGGAGGTTGAGGGCGCAGTCACAAAAGGCCAGAGAAACCGGTCGCCATACAATGTCTTCGTGAAACCACCTGGAATATGGATGAAGGGGTGCCGATCCATACCGCCGGCCTCGAGCACACATACGGTGTTCGCATCATCCTCCGTCAAGCGGTTGGTCAGGACACAGCCGGCGGCACCCGCGCCAACGATGACGTAGTCAAAGTTTTCGACCATACGCTATGCCGCGACCACAGGGCCGTCGCCGACGATGGTGGTACGGTGCATGATACGCCGCTCGCCCAGATCATAGGGCATCACCCGATGCATAGTGCAGCGGTTGTCCCACATAACGATATCGTCCGGCGACCAATGGTGACAGTATACAAATTCCGACTGCGCCGCGAACTCGGTCAGTTCACCGACGAGGGCTACCGCTTCTTCATCTTCAAGACCCTCGATCGCATCGTTGTAGATCGGACTGATATAAAGCGAGGTACGGCCGGTTTCCGGGTGACGCCGTCTCATGGGTTGCCAGACTGGCGGCATCACCGCACGCTCTTTCTCTGTCAGCGGCTTGATCGGCGCCAAAGTCGTTAGATACTCGAAATCGTGCCGCAACCTGCGGTTACAGAGCCTGTCGCCCAGCGAGTCTGGCAAGGCGTCATATACCGCGTACATATTAGTGAAGCAGGTCTCACCACCAACCTCGGTCACCTCGAGCCCGTGCAGAATAGAACCCATCGATGGGATAAGGCGGTAACTGCTGTCGGTATGCCAGCGCTGCGCTAGGGAAACCTGCAAGACAGTCGGATGATCAGGCGCCATAAGGTTCCCGTCATCGTCCACATTCGACACACGAAAAATTTCTGGTGCACGCGTCGATTTAATAATGTCCTGGTGGTGTCGTTCTAGGTCGCCAAACATCCGGGCAAATGTGATCTGATGCATGTCACTGACCGGCTGCTCCGGAAAAACAAGGACCAGATGATCCAACCAGGCCCGATGGACTGCTTTGAAGACCGCAGGGGCAAGCGGTTGCGTCAAATCGAGACAACGCACCCTTGCGCCCAGAGCCTCATGCAGCGGCTCTATCTCCAAGCCCTCGCGTTCGTATGGTTCCATCATAACGGTCTACTCTTCGACGAATTCAAAACCCATCGCACGAGCATGATAGTAAAGTCCGCCATCCTGCACGATCAGGAACATCGCCCGGCTGTTGCCGCCATTATGATGTGAATGCACCGAAACTGGCGGTGTAATAGTGGTTGCCCAGGGGGACCAGTCCTTTCGCTTTCCATCGACCATCGAATAGCAATTGTCGCCAGCCACCACGAGGCTAACTGCGACGGAGTTGTGGCGGTGCGGCATCTGTGATGTCCCACCCGGCAGCGTATTCATAGCCAGTGTCAGGGTCGGAAGCACGTTGCGGCTCGCTTCGTTCTGCTCCGATGACAGCACGATAGCGTAGCCAGGTAGTTCGCCTTCCTCAGCATTTTCTACTAGATAGTCGGACTGCGCCGCTACGTCTGCGGCCTTGTAGTGCACAACCCTGGTCGGTGCCGCCCCGACTGCGGGCGGTTGTAATCCTTCGAAAGCGACCTGCGGTTCGTTGCTGACAACCCACAAGACAGCATCAGAGTTTCCGGCTTCATGATGCTGCGCGACGCCACCGGGGAAAAGCATAATGTCGCCTGGTGCCCAGGCAATCTCTTCATCCCCGCACCGGGTCGCTCCATCACCCCGAATGACATAAGCGATCACACCGCTCGCCCGTGGGTCGGTAGTAAAGCTCTCGCCCGCTCGGATACGCGCGTAACCAGCAAGCACCAACGGCGAAGTGGCGGGAAAAGGACATTCAAGCTGATCTGAGATGTCACACAGGATCATTCCGGTTGGGGTCTCCGGGTTCAACGCTCGCGCTGGTTCCTCTGCGAACGCCATATCCGGCACCGGCGGCAGTTGGACATTGAAGGCGTTACCTGAATTAAAGAATCGGGCGCGCTGCTGCGCAGACGTAACAGGATCTTTGGCTTGCTGGGCCGGCATATTGGATACGCGCGCAGAGCGGATAGTCATGTGGGTCTCATGGGCGGTTGGGATGGCCGTCACGATAGCCAGAACACAAATGCGAGGCAAACAGGTCCATTCCGTGCCTGGAAATAAATTCTATTTAGTGCGTCTTTGGGTAATGTTGTCGGGAACGTGAGAGGAATTCGAGCAATTGGAGTAATCAATGGTCTCGCACGCCGACAAACCCGATAGCGCCCTTTATCAACCGCCACTGACATTCATGGGCCTGCCCTATCGCACCAATGCGAACGGCGCCGGAGCGGGAATAATCGGCTGTCCATTCGATTGTGGCACACACCCTTTCCGCATCGGCGCGCGACAAGGACCGCAGGCAATCCGAGAACAGTCCGGCCTAATTCGTCGCTACCAATCGGAAATCGCCGACACCGATGCTCTGGCTGAACTCGGCACCATCGATACAGGCAATGTTAACCTGGTTCCCTCGCGGCCCGAAGAATCGTTCGAGGCAATCGAGGAAGCAGCCTACCGGCTGGTGTCTGCCGGGACGGTACCGGTCGGCTTTGGCGGCGATGGCAGCGTGTCCCTTCCATTGGTGCGCGCCGCATCGCGAATCCACAACGACCTGACCTTGCTTCATTTCGACAGTCACACCGATTCGTACGAGGTCGACCCAGTGCATCAATACGACGCGGCAACCCAGTTTGCCCACGCGGCATTGGAACAGCGTGTGCGGGTCACGGGCTCCTACCATATCGGGCTGCGCGGCTCGACGACACGACAGGGCGTCTACGCGCGGACGAAGGAACTTGGATATTCGATTATCACGATGCGGCATTTCATGGAACGCGGCCACGACGATGTTCTGGCAGAATTGCAGGAAACACTTGCAAACCGACCTATTTATTTGTCCTGGGACATGGACGTCTTCGACCCATCCTGCGCACCAGGCGTGTGCACGCCGGCCTGGGGTGGGTTCCTGGCGCGCGAAGGGTTGGAAATTGTGCGGGACCTAGCCGGGCTCAACATCGTCGCCGCCGACATCAACACAGTGAGCCCACCGCACGATATAAACGGTATGACCGCCTTTCTCGCTGCTGCAATGACCTACGAAATTCTTTTGCTAATCTGGCAGGCCCGCCGCCATGCAGAGGAACTGAGCCAATGAAACATGCTAATTTTCTGCAAACCCGTGAACGGCTAATCAGTGCGGCGAAATCGATTACAGCGACCTTAAACGAACAGGCCCAAGCCGACGAAGACGGCAACACGCTATCGGGAAAGACGGTCCGTGCGCTGGAAGAGTCCGGTATGTTTAGGTTGAAACTCCCAGCAGTACTCGGCGGTGCCGAAGCCGACCCGGCAACGCAAATCCTTGTACTTGAAGAGCTTGCCTACGCAAACGCTGCGGCAAGTTGGTGTGCCATGGTCGGCGCCACCGCCGTCGCCATGCCGGGCGCGTTCCTTCCAAGCACAGCGGTGAAGGAGATATTCCCGGACGGCGGTGTCCCGCGCGGTTCGATTGTCGCAATGCCAATCGGCAAGACCCAGATCGTCAATGGCGGTTATCGTCTTTCTGGACGCTGGCCCTTCGCCAGCGGTATCCGGCACTCCGAATGGCTCTCAGCCGGAGCTACCGTCGAACGTAATGGCAAAACTGAGCGGCGTATGATGGTCTTCCCCACCGCATCTGCAGAAATCCACGATAATTGGCAAGTCGCCGGATTGAAGGGAACCGGTAGCTGCGATTTTTCTGTTGATGGACTGTTCGTGCCGGAAGCGTTCAGTTGGGAGCAGAGGGTCGATCCACAACAACGGGGCGGACCACTCTATCGGATCGAGCACCCTGGCTTCGTTGCCAACGAGCATGCGGGTTTCGCCATCGGTGTCGGCCGTCGGGCGCTTGATGCTATCGCAGCACATGAATCCGATAAACAACGCGGCTATACCGACAAACGTGTCAGCCTGGCTGCTCGTCCGGCCGTCCAACGACTAATCGGCGAGGGGCATCTGCGGCTTCGTGCAGCGCGAACACTAGCGACTGAACTCAATGACTTGGCCTGGGAAACAGTCTCCGCCGGCGAAAAGGTACCCACACTATTGCAAGGCGAATTGCGGGCCGTCGCAACCCACTGCACGGACGTGGCGCTTGAGGTGGTGACCGAAGCCTTTCGCCATGTCGGCGGTGGCGCGATCTACCAGCCAAATATCCTGCAACAATGCTTGCGTGACATGAACGCCGCCGCGCAGCACCTAATGGTCAGTGACATCGCTTATGAGAACCTGGGGCAGA
>PBDC01000051.1 GCA_002717185.1 Rhodospirillaceae bacterium | reverse complement strand
TGACTTCGTATAGCGGATATAGGTTTCTGCTGCTTTGTCCGGATTGGCATTGACCCAGGCAAAGGCCTCGGCAAACGCGTCAATGACCGCTTGATAAGTTTTTGGATTATTTGCCTTGAACGATTTGCTGGCACTCATCACGAGAACCGAGTGTTGTCCGCCAAGGATTTCATAGGAATCCGTAACTTTCCACACCTTACCGCTTTGAAGCTCTTGGTAGGAGTACGGCAGTGTCGCGAAATGGCTTTTTACAGCCTGACCGCCGGAGAGCATGGCGGCAAGCGCCGTTGGATGTTTCATAGAAATAACCAGATGGTCGAGCTTATTGGGTTCGTTCCAAAGTCGTTGGGCCGCCATCTGAAGGGTTACCGCTTGAATTGAGACCTTTGCCGCCGGGGTAGAGATTTTGTGATCCTTGGCGTTCAGATAGTCTTCGATCTTTTTAATTTTCGGATCGTTGGTGAGCAGCTTTAATGGCATATCAGCCATTGAAAGCGCGACCTTGAAACGGCCTTTCGTTTTGCCCCAAAGCTTGAGCGCCGGTCCGACGCCGTGCGAGCCGAAGTCGATCGTCTTAGCAAGCAGCGCTTTGTTGATGTTTGCTCCGCCGCTGATCTTGAAAAGCTGGATTTTTGGATTTCCAAGGCCCGCCTTGGCCGTATGTTTTTCAACAAGTTTTTGGTCGAGCACGACGTGCAGAGGAACGTAGAGCAGGCCGAACTGTTGCGCCAAGCGCACCGTGTCCGTTTCTGCTACGGCCGATCCCGTCGCGCCAACTGCCAGGAACGCCGAAGCGGCGAAACCTGAAAGCAGAGTTTTAATTCGCATGATTGCCTCCCTTTTAAAAAATCACTGCAAAAGCTAAAATATGGCTGATGCAGTGACCACTCAGTTCAATTTTTGGACGTACCAAGAACTGATAGTCTCGGACGAACATTCTATTTATTCATTAACCCAACAGTAAATCGCAAGTACCGTCAAGTGTGGCGGTAGTTTGGTCCAGATCCATTATGTTGCCATGTTTTGGTGAATTGCGGTTTGCCAAAAATGACAGCATAGCGGAGGATACGCGCCGATTTTATAAGGGCTGCGTTGATGAGGGAGTTATCGTGAAAGCGGCTGAAACAAATAAAACGTTAAAGGTCGATGTTTGGCGCGGTGGGGACGATGGTTATTACCAATCCTTCACGGTTCCCCACGAGAAGAGCCAGACTATTCTCGACGTGGTTACATATGTGCAGCGTAAACTCGACCCAACCCTGTCGTACCGTTTTTCCTGTCGGGTCGGTATGTGTGGTTCCTGTGCAATGACGGTGAACGGTCGGCCGCGCTGGACCTGCCGCACGCATGTGGACAGTGTGGCAGAGGAGGGCTACATCAAGATCGACCCGTTACGCAATTTCCCGAGGGTCAAGGATCTCGCTGTCGATATGACGGTGTTTTTCGATAAATGGCGCGATGCGAACGCGCGCTTCGTGCCAACTGAAGCTGACCTCGATGGTTTCGCTCAGGTAGACCCGAACAGCCGCGAGCGCAAAGAAGCGAGTGCCGCCATTGAATGCATAGGCTGCGGCATCTGCTATGCGGCCTGCGATCTGGTGTCCTGGAATCCTGACTATCTGGGGCCGGCTGCGCTTAATCGAGCTTGGACCCTGGTCAACGATGTGCGCGACGCGGACCCGAACGGCCATCTGAAGGCGGTGGCTGGCGATGCTGGTTGTCACGCCTGTCACAGTCAGCAGGGTTGCACGAGCCATTGTCCGAAGAGCCTTAGCCCAACCGCCTCGATCGCCGGGTTGAAGCGCAAAAGTTTTGCCGCCCTGTTAAAAGGCGAGTTATGAGCGGACGGCTCGAACTCTGGCTATTTGTATTGCAGCGTCTTTCGGCAATGGTTCTAGCGCCTTTGGTTTTGCTTCATCTGGTGACGATGATTTACGCGGTGCAGGGTGGCCTCTCGGCAACTGAAATTCTAAGCCGGACTCAGTCAAATGCGATCTGGCCCATACTTTACGGATTGTTCATCGTCGCCGTGGCGATACATGGCGCTATCGGCATACGGTCGATCCTCCGCGAGTTGACGCCACTGCGTGATAAGGGAGCCGGAGCGATTGCTGTATTTTTCTGCGCTTTGGTTTTGAGTTTAGGGTACCTCGCTGTGGGAGCGATTGCATGAGCGTCATCGCAGCCCATCGCAACCATCCGACCTATTGGGCATTCATTCTGCATCGGATTTCTGGCTTGGCCCTCGCCATCTTCATACCGTTCCACCTTTATGTGTTGTCAATGGCAGTCGGCGGTGTCGCGCGGCTTGACGCTTTTCTCGATTGGACGCAACAGCCGTTGGTAAAATTGGCGGAAGTTGTTCTTGTCGTCCTGCTGGCTTTGCACATGGCCGGTGGATTGCGGTTGCTCGCAGTGGAATTCCTTCCTTGGCGCGATAGTCAGAAGACCTTAGCAGCCTTCGCTGGTGCCTTTGCGGTTGGCGCTGGTATTCTCTATTTCCTAAACGTGGTGTGAGCCATGGAAAACATCAGAAAACTGAAGACCGATATCCTTATTCTCGGCTCCGGTGGGGCTGGGCTTTTTGCTGCGTTGCATGCGCACAAGGCGGCCCCGGATCTGGACATCATCGTTGCTGTGAAAGGGTTGCTGGGCAAAAGCGGCTGTACGCGGATGGTCCAGGGCGGCTACAACGTCGCCATCGCAGAAGGAGATTCGGTCGAGCGTCATTTCCAGGACACAATTGAAGGTGGTAAGTGGCTTAACAACCAGGACCTAGCCTGGACCCTGATCAATACCGCGGTCACCCGAATCCATGAGCTGGAAAACGAGTTGGGCTGTTTTTTTGATCGGAACATGGACGGTACTATTCATCAAAAGGCCTTCGCTGGGCAGACATTTGATCGGACAGTGCATACGGGCGATCTGACCGGGATCGAGATCGTGAGCCGATTGGCAGAACAGGTCTGGGCACGCGATATTGGCCGGCTCGAGGAGCATCGCGCCCTAGCGCTTATTAAAGATAAGGATGGCGAACGATTGTCCGGTGTGTTGCTCGTCGATATGCGCGACGGCAGTTTTACCTTTGTCCAGGCCAAGGCTGTTCTGATGGCCACTGGCGGTGGGCCGACGATGTACCGCTACCACACTCCATCCGGTGATAAGAGCTGTGATGGTATGGCGATGGCATTGATGGCGGGACTGCCGCTACGCGATATGGAAATGGTGCAGTTTCACCCGACCGGATTGATCGCCGGGCAGGACACTCGGATCACCGGGACTATTATCGAAGAAGGCCTCCGCGGCGCGGGCGGTCACTTACTTGATGGCGCCGAGCAGCGTTTTATGAAGCAGTATGATGAGCGCGAAGAGCGGGCGACCCGCGATATCGTAAGCCGCGGCATGTTTGAGCAAATGCGCAGCGGTAAAACGACAAAGAATGGTGGTCTTTACGTAACCATGCGTCATCTGGAACCGGAAATGGTGCGTCGCCAGTTCAAGGGCATGGTCGAGCGCTGCCACGATGTTGGGTTCGATCTGGTTGGTGGTCTGGTCGAGGTGGTGCCGACGGCGCACTACATAATGGGCGGTGTCGTATTCGGTATGGATTGCCAGACCGAACTGCCTGGATTGTTTGCCGCCGGCGAGGATACGGGTGGAGTACACGGTGCCAACAGACTGGGAGGAAACGGGGTTGCTAATTCGACCGTGTTCGGCGGATTGGCGGGTGATGCGATGGCACTTTTTGTCAAGAAATCTGGTGTGCTTGCCGATCCGAACGAAGGGGAGATCGAAGCTGCGATTACCCATTCTTTAAAGCCGTTTGGTAAACCGGCCGGCAATATAAATGCAATCCGCGACCGGCTTTATGACGTAATGTGGGACGATGCGGGAATTATCCGTAATCGCGGAAGCTTAGAGCGGACCTTGGTACAGCTTGATGAAATGGCGTCCGATTTGGCCACGGTGGGGCTTGCTGAAGAAGACCGCCGCTTCAACCTTAGTTGGCATGATTGGATGAACCTGGAAAATCTCATACTGGTCAGCCGAGCGATTTGTGTTGCGGCTATTGCTCGGGAAAATTCACGTGGCGCGCATTTTCGCGATGATTTCCCGGAGGCGGGTGACTTGGAAACATCGACCTATACGGTCGCTCGGCTTCAGGATAGAGAGATGACGGTTGAAAACCGGCCAGTCGAGTTTACACGCATCCGTCCGGGCGAAAGCCTGATCGAAGAGGACGTGGCCTGACCGCGTGTTTAAGGAGCTATGCCCATGATCAAAGCCGATGCGATTGAGGAAGCGGCCTACGAGCTTACCGCCAAGGCCGCCATCGAGATACCACAGGACTATCGCGACGGCTTGCGTGAGATGCTGAAAGGAGAAGAGGCTGAATTGAGCCGTTTTGTCCTCGAGGCCATGCTAGACAACTACGAGGCCGCAGAGCAGGATCGCCGCGCCATGTGTGCCGACACGGGTGTGCCCCGCTTCTTCGTCAAGGCCGGAAACGAGGCTCAGATCGAAGGCGGCTTCGTAGAACTGGAGACCCGACTGCGCCGCGCTTTGGCGCGGGCCACGCATGACGTGCCGCTGCGCCCCAATCGGGTACACCCGCTGAGCCGCAAAGATAACAATAACAATGTGGGCATCGGTGCACCGGAGACCGATTATACCTTTGAACCAGGCGGAAATTGGGTCGATATCACGACGGTGCACAAGGGCGGCTTGTTCGGGTCCGACTATCGCATGCTTTTCCCGGGTGACGGGATCGACGGTATTAAGAGATTTTTCCTCGATGTGATGTACGAGTTTGGGCGGCGCGGTCTCGCTTGCCAGCCGGCCATAGTCGGTGTTGGGCTGGGCGGCAGCAAGGATATTGCCATGACCCTCGGCAAGCAGGCCGCCTGCTTACGCACCGTTGGTGATCGCAATCCCGATCCGCAGGTCGCTGCGTTGGAGGACGAACTCAAGGAGATGGGCAATTCCATTGGTATGGGGCCGATGGGCTATGTCGGCAGTTCTATGGTGGTGGATTGCCATATAGAGGTTGGTTGCTGTCATACTGGAGGTATGCCGATGAGTGTGCACAGCTTCTGCCTATCCTCGAGAAGGGCAGTGGCACGGCTCCATGGCGATGGGCGGATCGAATACCGGACTGACCCGAACTGGTTTACACCCTATTCGCGACGGGAGAGCGTGGAATGGACGGAAGCGGAACAGAGCCTGGCGGCGGTCTAAGGCGGCGTCGCCTCAAGGTCCCGGTCGACGACGCAGCACTGCGCGAACTCAAGCTCGGTGATATTGTCTTCCTTGACGGGGTGATCTACACCGGCCGTGAAGGGTTGTATCAGCGTATCCTCGGTGACGGCATTGAACCGCCGGTGCCGTTGCGCGAAATCTCGAATGCTAATTTTCACTGCTCCCCCGCAGCGTCGGTCAATGATGATGGGACCTTCAATGTTGGCGCTGTTACGGCGACGGCTAGCTTCCGCTTCTCGAAATGGCTTCACGACTGGTTCGAGGCATCTGGCTGCAAGCTGATCATTGGCAAGGGCGGTATGTCGCCTGAGGATTACAAGTCGCAGCTCGTGCCGAATGGTGCAGTTTACCTTACGACCGTCGGGTACGGCACCGGAGCTTTGTTGGGAAGGGCGATCAAGAGAGTTGTTGATGTGCACTGGTTGGAGGAGCTCGGCATTGCTCAGGCCATGTGGGTGCTAGACGTGGAGAATTTTGGCCCGCTCATCGTCGAAAGCGATTTTGAAGGTAATAGCCTGTTTGAACAGCAGAATAAGCTGGTAAACGAGAAAGTCGAGGCCGCTTATGAGGGTCTTAAGCCGCCGGCCTTAGCTCGCTACGGCGAGACCACAAACCGCGAAGACGAGGTGGTTTAGACTAGTGTTTCTCAGCCGCGCTCACGCGACTTCTTAAACCAGGCATCTTCTTCGGAAAACCGTTCAGCGTTCCAGCTCAGCGCTGCTTTCAGCCCGTCCGCATTGCGGATCCTATTAAATTTTTCGATCTCGGGCGCGGTATCTGCGCTCGACAGCGCAATGGCTTCGAGTTCCATGGAACGTTCTAAGACCTGCCTCACACCCATCAATTCGTAGGACATGTTGATGAGCTTCTTGTTGTACTCGACTGTTGCGGCCGGCATTTTGGCTATGGTTTGCGCCTGACGGTTGACGGCATCGTCCAGTTGTTCTGCAGGTACAACTTCATTGACGAGGTTTAAGCGTTTCGCTTCTTCAGCATCGATAAGATTGCCCGAATACAGAAGTTCACGCGCTTTCGTCATACCGATAACCCATGGCCACACCGCTGGGATGTAGGGGCCTCCGGTCCTGATCTCCGGTGCGCCAAATTTGGAATCCTCTGAACAGATCCGCAGGTCGCAGAAGGTCGCGGTAGCGAGCCCGCCGGCGACGCAGAACCCTTGAATTTGCGCGATGATTGGTTTGGGATTGTTCCAGAATACGTCCCACCATCCCGAAGCGCTGAAGTTTTTGCCTTTCAGGAAACGTGCGCGTTTTGCCGCGGCGTTAGTTTTGGCCGAGGTCGTGATGTCAAAGCCGGCACTAAAAGCACGCCCCGCCGCCTTGAGCACAATGACCCGGATCGCATCATCTTCCCACCCCGAATCTTCCAGAGCTCTTCGCACCTCGAGTTGCAGTTCGTCGGACAGTGCATTCAGCTTGTCCGGCCGGTTTAACGTGATGGTCGCGACCGGTCCGTTCGTCTCGTAGGTGATGGTTTCGTAGCGCATCGTTCATCTCCCAGAATTCGCGAAAATGTGACTGTAGGCTCTCGATCAACTTTGACAAACCGACGATGACGGACGCGTATACAACACATTGTTACGTGCTGCTGGGACTGTTAGCGTTGGTGAATATCGAATTGATAAGGAAGCCGGGATGATGACGCCGTTCGAAGAGGTGATGGCAGTGCGCGGCAAGGGGATGCCGGCGGATGGTGAGGTATTGATCTCGGGAGCCGATCCCGTTTTTTCGACGAAATTTAAGATCGGCGAGACCTGTGCTGCGGTGTTGTCTGGAATTGGTGTAGCGGTCACCGACATTTGGGAACTTAAGACCGGTCGCCGGCAAAAGGCGGCGATCGATGTGCGCCGAGCGGCAGCGGCGCTGCGCAGTACAACTTATATGCAACGGCTAGGTGCGAATGGCGGGTGGGAACAAATCGTCAATCGGAAGCATGAGGATATGACCAAAATTACTCAGCCGTGGCCGACCAAGGACGGACGTTGGGTGCTGCCACATTTTGGTTTGCCGAATTTGCAGGCCCGGATGTGTCAGCTGCTTGACTGTGAGCCAAACCCAGATTCTGTCGGCAAGGCTGTAATTAAGTGGGATGCGCTGGACCTGGAGGCGGCGATCGACGAGCACCGGGTATGTGGCGGTATGGTGCGCAGCAACTCGGAATGGCTTGAAAGTGAGCATGGTAAAGTGCTTGCTGCGAAACCGATCGTCGAGATTATCAAGATAGGCGATAGCGACCCAGAACCGTTCTCGGAAGGCGACCGGCCGCTGAGCGGCATCAAGGCGCTTGATCTTACACGCATTCTGGCGGGTCCGATCGCAGCCCGAACTTTGGCGGAGCATGGCGCTGAAGTGCTGATGGTGACGGCCGAACGACTGCCGCAGATTGCCGAACATGTTATTGATACGAGCCATGGTAAGCGCAGTTGTTTCCTAGATCTATCTAAGGCGGAACAGGTGGACCGGCTGAAAGCGCTGGTAAAGGAAGTTGACGTATTCTCTCAGGGCTACCGGCCCGGCATGATCGAGCAGCTCGGCTTCGGAGCGGCAGCGCTCGCCCAACTCCGCCCGGGAATCGTCTGCGTATCGATTAACTGCTATGGCGCGGACGGCCCTTTCAGCCATCGTGGCGGTTGGGAGCAGGTGGCACAGACCATGACAGGGATCTGCAACGAAGGTTCGCCGGAACGTCCAAAACTACTTCCGGCGGCGGCTTGCGATTACACGACTGGATATCTGGCTGCCTACGGCGCGTTGCTGGCGCTGGTGCGGCGAGCGACGGAGGGCGGCAGTTATCACGTCCGCGTGTCGCTTTGCCAGTCGGGAATGTTCATCTACCGTCAGGGCAGCGTCGTATGCAATACGCCGAACTTGGACCTGTCTGATAAAGAGTTGGCCGATCTACGCATTGAGACGCAGCCGAAGGCCGGACCTTTGCGACATCTGGGTCCGGTTTTACAACTTTCGGAAACGCCGCCACGATGGATTCGCCCGACCCCGGTGCTGGGCGGCGACGCACCGGACTGGCCGCAGGCCGGGGCGACAGCAACGGCGGCGGAGTGAGCGCTCTCCCGGTCCGACGCCTGTCTGCGGCACTCGGCGCGGAAGTCCTAGAAGTTGACCTCACCCATGATTTGGACGATGGGACTATTGCTACGATGCGCGCCGCTCTGGCTGATTTTTGCGTCCTGCTGTTCCGTGGCCAAAGCTTGACGCCGTCGCAGCATATTGAATTCACAAAGCGCTTCGGAGCTTTGCAGGAACTGACCCTGGCTTCCTATCTACACGAGGATCATCCGGAAATCTTCGTTGTGTCCAACAAGTCGGTCGATGGTAAGCCGTCGGACACGCGGCGGACCGGTCGGCGCTGGCACACGGACATGTGCTACACTTCGCAGCCGTGCCGCGGTTCATTACTCTATGCGCTGGAAGTGCCAACCGTCGGCGGCGACACAGTGTTCGCTAACATGCAACATGCCTATAACGGATTGTCTGACGGCATGCGCACGATAATCGAGGGTTTGCGAACTGTACACGACCTCAGCAAGTTGGCGGACTTTAAAAACCGTGACCCAAAATCAACGGCTAAGATTGTGGCTGATAATCCGCCTGTGGAGCACCCGTTGGTCTGGACCCACCCGGACAGCGGGCGCAAATCGCTTTTTCTGAGCGATCAAATTGCTTATCGCATCACCGGGATGTCGGAAGCGGAAAGCCGACCCATCCTCGATTATCTTTTGGGACAGGCGACGCGGATTGAGAACACCTACCGTCATCAATGGTTGGCCGGTGACCTAGTCTTTTGGGACAACCGCAGCGTTATGCATTTCGCACCGGAGGATTACGACATGTCCGACCCGACTAATGTCCGGTACATGCACCGCACTACTCTAGCGGGGCCGCCGGTTTCGTAAATATCTTCAGGTCGAATAGCGTGGCGGGTGGATAGCGCGGAAGCTACGCACGATCCAGCCTTCCTGTGCTGCGGGCTCTATTGGTTCGCCGCTGCTGCCGATCGTGACGCCCCGCTCGGCAATCGTGGAATCCAGGCCGATGATTTCCAGCGCGGTAAAGCCGTCCGGCAGGGGTGAGCTATCGGTTGATAGACGGTCGATCAGTATCATCCAGCCCTCCTCCGCGACCTCCAACGTTTCGATATCCCCGGTGACTAGATTGCGGTCCCAGTTTGTCATTTTAGCCTTGAAAGCGGGATCGACGGAAGTTGGCCCGGCGCGAGAGGTATATTGTTCGCTAGTCATTACTCCGGGTTCGCGCAAGCGGTAGATCGCCATGAAGGGTGACCGGGCCTCGTGTGTGCACTCGTAGCGCTGTGCCGATAGGAAGCCGTTGATTGTCAGTAACATAGAGATATGTTTGTGGTAAAAGGCGTTGAATTTAGTGCGGTCATCATCCAACGGATAATGCATCTCGACCATGTAGAAGGTGCTCACAATGGGGGTTCCTTTTTTCGTGTTAGCGTGTGGTTTCGTTGTCGAGGTCGAGCACCTGTTCCGCGATGACAGCTAGCATGCGCCATTGCTCTTCCAAGTTTCGAGAGGCTTCAATGTTGTCATGATGGGTGTCTAGCAGGATGTAGTCGCAGCCCAGTGCTTCCAGCCCAAGTATGTCATTGCGGATCTGATCGAGCGTGCCGGTGCCGCAATAGCGATCGGCCTCCGGTTGATGCTTGTCCATTATCCTTAATCGGATACGCGGGCACAGAGCCGGCACCGGTTTGCCTTCCTCCTCGGCAGTGGCCTGTAAACGTGGCAGGCCGGTATCGCGCAGCCAATCCAGGGTGAAACGGATAGGGTGCCATGCGTCGGCTAGCCGCACCGTGCGGCGTAAGGCGGCGTCGCTGGACCCTCCGACCCAAATTGGTGGGTATGGTTTGCGTAGTGGGCGAGGGGCGGTCTCTACATTTTCGAACTGGACAAATTCTCCGTCGTAGGAGGCTTTGTTGTTTGTCCAGAGTTCCCGGATAGCGGCGAGATAGTCATTCGTCATTGCGCCGCGTTTGTTGAATGGCACTCCAAGCGCCTTGAACTCCGCTTCCGCCCAGCCGACCCCAACACCAAGAATGCAACGTCCGCCACTCAGTTGGTCGATATTAGCGAATGCGCGGGCGGTTTCTAGCGGGCTGCGGTAAGGTAAAATCAGCACAGTTGTTCCAATTTCCACTCGCTCCGTTACTCCGGCTAGCCAGCCTAAGGTCGTCAGTGGTTCGTAAAACGGTGCCGGATAACGCTCGGCCACATCTTCTGTCGTGGCAATATGGTCCGACGACATCAGCAGGTGATAGCCTAAGGTCTCTGTCATTTGTGCCCAACGCCGCAGGCTGCTGGGGTTGGCTGAAGGGCCAAAATTAACCAGGTTGACGCCAGCTTTCATGAGTGTCCTTTCGAATTTCGCGACACGCAATCGTGTCCTGTCAGAGCTAGAGAGGCAAGGCTTGCCGCAGTCGAAATTTTGACAAAGATACTGTCAAAAATATATGAATGTCGCAGATTTGATGGCTGATTGAGGGCTTCACCATGAGGTTTGGCGTCTTTTATGAGTTGCAGCTTCCGAGGCCCTGGAACCCGGGCGACGAGCACAAGCTGTTCAAGGAAGCGCTCAATCAGATCGTACTCGCTGACCAATTGGGCTTCGACTTCGCATGGGAGGTCGAGCATCATTTTCTAGACGAATATTCACACGCATCAGCGCCAGAAGTGTTCTTGGCCGCTGCGGCAAGTAAGACCGAACGAATCCGGCTGGGTCATGGCATCCGCCAAGTGATCCCGAACTATAATCACCCTGCCCGCACAGCGGAGGGCCTGGCGACGCTCGACCTGCTGTCGGATGGGCGGGTGGAATTCGGTATCGGCGAGGGTGCAACGCGCCTCGAGCTGGGCGCCTTCGGTATCCCGGCGAAACACAAGCGGGCGATGGCACTCGAGGCGGCGGAGCAGATCTGCAACATGATGGTGCTTACGCCCTACCCTGGCTACGACGGTGAGGGCTTCTCTATGCCCTGTCGCAATGTATTGCCGAAGCCAATGCAGAATCCGCATCCTAAATTGTGGATGGCCTGTACTAACCGTGACACGATCAAAGTCGCGGCGCGGAACGGCATTGGCGCGCTGGCCTTTTCTTTTATTGACCCAGAGGAGGCGCTGCACTGGTCGAAGATTTACTATGACACCATTAAGAGTGACGAATGCGTGCCGTTGGGTTGGAATGTGAATGCAAACATCGCGATCGTCTCTGCCTTCTCTATGCATCAGGATCGTGCAGAGGCAATCCGGCGTGGTCAGGATAATTTCGAGTTCTTCCGTTATTCGCAGCAGCGCCTTGTGGCGCATGATTTCGTGCCGGGTTACAGCGATATGTGGTCGGACTTTGTGTCCAAACGGGGGGACGCGTCGGACAAGCTTATTCAGGCTGCGCTGCAGCGTGGCGAGTATGACGGGGCCGGAATCGGAACGCCCGACGATATGCTGCGTCACCTGAAGAGCTTCCAGGATTGTGGAGTTGATCAGGTCATCATGTTGCAGCAGGCAGGTAAGAATTCGCACAACAATATCTGCGAATCTTTGGAATTGTTCGCCGAAACCGTCATGCCGGAATTCGCCAAGGATGTTGAAGAACGCGAAGCTGTAAAGGCAGCCGGGTTGGCTCCATATATCGCGGCCGCGCTGGAACGTAAGGAATATATGCAGCCTCTGGCCGAGGAAGACGTGCCCGTGGTCAAGGCGTCGGTTAGGGTTGCCGGGGCGGATGATCGCTCAAGGAACCAGGACGCCGCCGATTAATAGGTTCGGGCAATCGAGACGTGTTTTCGAACGTCTAAATTTATAAATCAATAATTTACGGCGAAATCAGTAATCAGCTATTAGGCAGAGGCTGTTAACGATTACGAACTACGCTCTTTTGCTTGAAAGATTACTAAGATTAAAACGCGCCTGAAGGAGTTTCTATTCCTAGGCTAAGAAGATTGCGGCCTGTGTTTAATGGTTTGAACTCGGGCTGAAGCAAGTTGCTATCGCATGGATTGAAAAGGTTGCGGCTGGCGTTGCAGCGCAGTGCTTGCTAGGAAGCGAGCCTGGGTCGGACCTGAATAATGGCGTTTGGGGTATGCCCAGAATGGTTGGGCTCAACTTATTCAAATGTGACGGAAGAAGGGTGACCTTGATGTTCCTGGTTTTGACGTCCAGGTCGGGCTCGCGAGGCGGCTTCGATATCACGCGGGCCGAGGCGACAAATTTCTAGGGCTGCTGAAAGTGTTTTTTATAATACCTGACCTTCTCTCTAGAATGGCTTCCCTGAGTAAGAATTATACGGTCTAATTACACCTCACACACGCCTGTATAAGCTATCCCAATGGAATTGCTTGACTTCGACTGGACACTGTACTGGTTCATGTTCCCAGTTGCCTTGTGTGTGGCTACGACTGCTACGTTCAGCGGGATTGCTGGATCTGCGCTCTTCGCGCCGATTTTCCTGGTAGTGTTCCCACTGCTAGGTCCCGAATACCAGTTTTCCGGCGTCGCCCCAGCGATCGGCGCGGCGCTCTTTACCGCTACTTTTGGGATGTCATCCGGGGTGATTGCCTATATGCGCCGGCAGTTGATTGATTTCAAAAGCGCGTTGCCTTTCATTCTAGTTGCTTTGCCGGTCGGCATGCTGGGCGCCATCATGCTCGCTGTCTTGCAGGAGCAACAGGAACTGCTGCGAGGCGCCTATGCGCTTCTGATGGCGGTACTCGCGTTAATCCTCTTTCGCCGCCGCGAGCCCAGCCTGAATGTTAGGCCGCAATCCAACAGAGGAGAGGTGACTAGCGAGTGCCTTATGCGGGAGATTGTCGAACGAGACGGCACTGTCTATCGCTTCGCCGTACCGCGGCAAGGGAAGGGCGCATTTGCGACTGGGGTCGGCGCTTTCTTGACCGGTCTGCTGGGCGTTGGAATCGGAGAGGTCATAATGCCGCAACTAGCGCGGTTTAGTCGTGTGCCTATCCAGGTTGCCGCGGCCACCTCGTTGTTCATCGTTGTACTTACGGTAGCTTCGGCTAGCTTCACCCACATCTCTACTTTGGTCGCCGCCGGTGGCTTTGCTGCGGTGCCGTGGAATGTTCTGGCCTACACGGTGCCGGCGGTCGTGATTGGCGGCCAGATTGGCCCCCGTCTGCAAGGCAAAGTGTCACAACGAGCGGTCGAGGTCGGCATGGGATTTTTGTTCAGCGTGATTGGAGTTGCGATGGCGGTCACCGCGCTGCGGAATAGTTTGTTTTGGTAGGGGCCGCGGTGGTTGTCGCAATGAAAAATGCTTAATGCTGCGCTGGTGCACCGCCGTTGGGCTCAAACTGCACGCACTATCAAGCCTAACCCCACAACGACTAGCATGCCCAACAGGGCCAGACGGAACCGTTTGGAGGACAGCCTGTGGCGTATGCGTTCACCAAGGCGGACCCCCGTAAAGGCCAGCGCGACGCCAACGATAGAAAGGATCGTTGCGTCCACAGTGAACAGACCCATGCGGTTCAGACCCACGGCCATGATTAGGCTAGACAGAGTGAAGGAGCAGTTGATTGTCTGGATAAAGAGGTTTCGGTCGAGCTGTAATGCCATCAGATAAGGCGTGACTGGCATCATCTGGCTGCCGGTAATACCGTTGAGTCCCCCTGTCAGAAACCCGCTTATCGGGCCGAGCGCCCGGGCCCAGGCCGCCGGCAGACGCATCTCAGGATTGACGTAGGCAAACACACACCAGGCCAATAGCACGCCACCTAGCACGGCGCCGGCCAACCGCCCGTCCACCAATGCTAGCGTCCAAAGGCCTAACGCCAACCCTGGTACGGTGGCGCACAACATTGGCCAAAATCGTCTAATGGCTATGCTGAATTGGCCGGCCCCGTGCATCACCATGAGGTTCGTAGCGATAGAGGGAATGATCAGCAGCGGCAGTGCTTCTTTCAGCCCCACTGTCATCGCCAGGAACGGCAAGCACATAGTCGAGAACCCGAGACCCGTCACTCCCTTGGCGGTGGCCGACAGTAAGTAGATCGCGAAGATAATGCCGGTTTGCTCGGCTGAGAATTCGAACATCAGGTTGACTGGTTTTTCAGCGTTTTGGCACCCTCTGACCGACCCGTAACTTGTTTTAGTAGAACACGCCGGGAAGGTTGCCGAGCAGGATGCTGCCAACCGCCTCGTAATGGGCATCGCGTGATTGGATTTGCTGTGACAGGGTATGGATGTCGCGGAAGCGGCGCTCATAGGGGCTGCCCGGGAAGATCGCGTTGACGCCGGCGTTTTTATAGAGCCAGTCTGCTGTCTCGATCGACCCATGGATGGCATTGGTAGTCGCCAGCCGCACGCGGGCACGGTCTTGGATGTCGATCGCCCGGTCGCGAGGGGCACGAGCCGTTATTTCGTTCAACATTTCCAGAAGATAGGCGCGCGCAGCGCCGATGCGAGCCTCGCACTTGGCGACACCCGCTTGCACACCGGCATTTTCTGCCATGCGTGACAGGCCGCGTGGCGTTTTCTCGGCAGCTAACTCAGTAAAGGCCTCTAGCATTGCTCGCGCGATGCCAAGCGCCACGCCTGCGACGCCGACCGCATAGATTGCCTGCTGTGGGAAGGCGTAGAGTGCCCCCGGCTCTCGGCTTTCGTCTGGATGTTCCCGCGTGCCGGTGAAGGCTTCGGGCACAAAAATATCGTCGAGTTCGTATGAGTCCGAGGCAGTTCCACGTAGCCCGATAGTGTCCCAGGTGTCGATCAATTTAGCCTGCTCGACTGGGAACAGAAGCGATAGCACCAGTGAGCGACCGTCCGGATGTTTGCGGAGCGAACCATCTGGTTCCTGAACGCGGCAATGAGCACCCATCCAGGTCGCGTTGCGGCAGCCACTGGCAAACGACCAGCGCCCGGATAACCGGAATCCGCCGTTGACCGCCTTCGCGATATGTTTGTCCGGCGGGCCCCAGGCGATTAGTGCCCGTAGGTCTCCGAAGATTGTCTTCGCAGTCTCTGCTGGCATGTGAGGGACCAGTAGAGCGGCGCTGTTGGCGACAAATAGGTTCCAGCCGACCGACGCGTCGTGTCGCGAAATCTCCTCGATGGTCTGCAGATATGCGCCGGGATTGATCTCGTCCCCGTCCACTGAGCGCGGCAACAGCATGCGACACAGTCGGGCTTCGTGCAGCTTGTCAAGCAGGGCAGGGGGGATGCGCCGGGTGCGCTCGATATCCTCGCTAGCAGCGGCGATATCGTTGGCCAGTAGGCGCGCTTTTGCCAGAGGTGTGGGTAGTTCTGCAGTATCCATGGCGATTAGCCTACATCTTCGCCATTACCTTGCGCGAGAAATCTTCGATTACACGGTAGCGCTGGTCCTGCGGCGGAATGAAATTGATGCCGTTCAGTCCCTGCTTCTCGAGGGCCTCTAGCTGCTTGACGATTTCTTCCGGCTGACCGGCGATAGCGAATTTGCGAATCATTTCTGGTGTTACGAACCGAGCTTCGTCGGGGTCGAGATAACTATAATGGCTCGCATGCAGTGTTTGGTGACGGGTATCTGCGGCGCGCTTTTTGTGGAACGCCATGTACTCGTCCCAGATCGGCTTGACGTAGTCTGGCGGTTCGCAACCAGTCTCCTTCACCAGCTCGACCGCGAAATGTACATTGACCATGACCGATGATCCGCACTCGGCGATCACTCTTTCATCGCTCAACGATTCCCCCGGTTCTAGCATCATCAAGGTGACCAGGGCCGTGGTTTCGAAGTCCCGAAGTGTTCTGCCAGTCTGGTCCGCACCTTGTTGCACGTTGGCGAGCGCTTCTGGGATTGTGCCGCCACGCGGAATGCCGGTGACTAGCCCGTCGCCCAACTCGCCTGCTAGCGCCTGCGCTCGCGGCCCGAACCCACCAACATGGATCGGGATACGATCGGCGATATTGACATAATTGTAGTGGAGGTTCTGGAAGCGGATTGGGTGGGTGGCGCCGTTCAACGTGAAGTCGACCTCTTCTCCGTCCAGTAAGCCACGCACCACACTAATGTGCTCGCGGAATTCGGCCACCTTCATCGGTGGCTGGCCCATGGTGCGCATCGCTGTGTTGCCTGTGCCGACGCCGAGGAATGTGCGGCCGGGCGCTAGCCGGTTGATCGTGGCTATGCCGTTCGCCGTAACCGGAGCGAGCCGCAGCCCGCCGATCTCAAGCCCGGTGCCAAGCCGGATCTTTTGAGTTTGCTGTGCCGCCAGTGCCATCACTGCCCAGGGGTTGGAACGCAGCAACGGGCTGTCGGTGATCCAGGCGAAATCGAAGCCGAGATTCTCAGCATGCGCGAAGAACCCGATATCGTCGATCCGGGTCGCGGTGACGCCGAACTGCATAGTAGACCTCTTTTCGTAAGCATGAAGGTTTAGTCGTGCCGATAGAAGTCTAGCGGCGGCCTGGCGCCATGTGGAATTAATTCATGACATGCGGCGCGGGTCGCTCGTATTGATAGGGCATGACATAGGTCAGCCAAAACACCACAAATTCCTTGGTTCTAGTGACAAACCTGGTGCGTCCGAGTTCCGCAAAGTGACCTGACATAGCTTCCGCCTCCTTTAGTAAGTTGGTGAACTGATTAGCGGCAGCTGTTTCCTTCAAAATTTAGCTTTATTTGGGCCTGCGATCATGCATCGGTTTCCCGTCTCCAGCCCGGCTGATACAGTCTCGCCAACCTCGGTGCCAGGGTCAGGCATCGTCACGTCGTAGGGGAGATACACACATGAAACTCTATTACACCGGCAATTCACCGTACGCGCGGCGGCCGCGCATGGCGGTGATAGAATACGGGCTGTCGGATAAGGTCGACGTTGAGGACTGTGTGCCGCTCGGCGCCGACGATCACGTGCTGCGAAATCATGGGCCGGGCGGCAAGGTGCCAGGTCTGCTGACCGACAACGGTGTGTTCATCTGTGAGACGCTGATTATCCTGAATTGCCTCGATGGTCTGTCCGAGGGCAAGCTTTATCCTGTTTCAGGCAAGGCGCGAGAAGAGGCGATGGCACTGGAAGGGCTCGCCGGCCTGTTAATGGAATCGCAGTTTTATCGGGCACGCGAAAACCGCCGAGAGGAGGACGAGCGCTCTCCAGGCTACTTAGAGAGCGAGGCAACGCGATCGCAGCGTTGCTATGATGCGCTGGAAAGTCAGGCGACGGGCTTCGGTAATGACGTCAACATGGCGCATCTGTCGGTCGTCGCCTGTCTAGGCTATGCCGACTGGCGGCATCCGGGGGACTGGCGCGATGACCGGCCGGCGCTCACCGCCTGGTTTGACAAAATGATGGCGCGTCCTTCCTGTACTGAGACAAAGCCAGTTTTTTAGCGTGCGAGCAGGGTTTTGGACAAGTTTACAAATATCTAACTGGCATTCCGGGTTAGGGAAATCCAATGATCGGGAATGAAGTTAAACGAAGTGCCTTACATCGATATGGATCCCACGTCACGTGCGCGAGTTCAGTTTGGTGTGAGGCCTGATAGCAGGGAGGAAATTAATATGGCAGACAATGGCAGGGTTGCGATCGTCACAGGCGCAGGCAGCGGGATCGGACGTTACAGCGCAATCGCCTTGCTGAAGGCGGGCTATTCGGTAGGGCTTGCAGGGCGTCGCGAGGACGCGCTGCAGGTGTCCATCGCGGAAGCGGGATCGGACGGTGAAAGGGCACTTGCGGTGCCGACCGATGTCGGAGACGTGGCCTCGGTCGCAAACCTTTTCGCTAGGGTGAAGCAAGTCCATGGGCGGCTCGACGTATTGTTTAACAATGCCGGGACCGGAGCGCCGCCGGTCAATTTTGAGGATCTGACTGTTGAACAGTGGCAGGGTGTTGTAGACGCTAATCTTACTGGCACGTTTTTCTGTAGCCAAGAAGCATTCCGGATCATGAAGGACCAGACGCCGCAGGGTGGGCGCATTATCAACAACGGGTCGATCTCGGCTCATGTGCCGCGGCCAAACTCGGCACCCTACACCTCAACGAAACACGCTGTAACGGGCCTGACCAAGTCGATGGCGCTGGACGGTCGCAAATATGACATCGCCACGAGCCAAATTGATATTGGCAACGCGGTTACACCGATGACCGAACGCATGGCCCAAGGTGTGCCGCAGGCGAACGGCTCGGTAGAGGTCGAGCCGCGCATGGATGTGGAACATGTCGCCAACGCTGTCGTGCAAATCGCTGAATTGCCGCTCGACGCTAACATCCAGTTCATGACGATAATGGCGACCAAGATGCCTTTCATCGGACGTGGCTGATGGCAGGAGATCCCAAAAACAGTGCGGAACTGCTGCTCGTTGCTTTCTTCCCACCTTTCTTAGTCGCCGACCTAGAGAAGGAATACGTGCTGCACGACTTCTTTAATGCCGAAGACCCGGAGGCACTGTTGGCAGAGGTTGGTCCGCGTATACGTGGTATTGTTGCCGGCGGCATGAAGGGTCCCGACGAGGAATTGATTAACCGGTTGGAGAACCTCGAGATCATATCTTCCTTCAGCGTTGGCTACGATGCGACTGATGTTGTCGCGGCGCAGAACCGAGGGGTAATAGTCACCCACACGCCGGACGTATTGACCGACGACGTTGCGGACCTCGGTATGGCCTTCATCATCATGGCGCCGCGTCGCATTGCGGAGGCCGAACGCCATCTGCGCGCCGGAAAGTGGAAACTGGCGCGCATGGATCTCGGCACCAATTTGCGGGGCAAAAAGCTTGGTATCGTCGGGCTTGGCCGCGTCGGCAGTGCGGTGGCGATGCGAGCGGAAGGTTTCGGACTAGATATCGGATTCCACGACATTATGCCCAAGGACGTACCCTATCGCAGCTATCCTGATCTCCTCTCCATGGCTGAAGATAGCGACATTCTTTTCATCTCCTGCCAGGGCGGCGAGTCGACCCGTAATTTGATCGATGCCGACGTCTTCGATGCACTAGGGCCGAAAGGCTTCCTGATTAATGTTGCGCGCGGCACTATAGTCGACGAAGACGCGCTGGTGGTCGCTCTTCAGGAAAATCGCATTGCCGGCGCCGCAGTTGACGTCTTTCGCGACGAGCCGAATGCGCCGGAGGCGCTAATGGGGACGGAGAATGTAGTTATGACCCCGCACATTGCCAGTTCGACACACGAGACGCGCCGTGCGATGGCAGACTTGGTGCTCGCTAACCTGCGGGCCCACTTTGCGGGCGAGCCGGTGCCGACACCGGTGCCCAATCAGCGGTAGTACAGCGCCATGCCAATCATCGACGCACAAATTCACCTATGGAAGACCGGGATCGCAAAGCCTCCGCATCAGGAGACGCCCTATCTCGCTGAGGCGGCCGTCCGTGACATGGATGAAGCCGGAATAGACGGTGCGATCATCCATCCGCCCGCTAGCTGGGATCTGGAGGCGAACGAGCAGGCGGTCAAAGCCGTGCAGGACTATCCGGGGCGTTTCGCGATCCTCGGTTATCCACCACTCGACGAGCCGGAACGGCGGTCGGACATCACAGATTGGATGGCCCGGCCCGGTATGCTGGGCTACCGCTTCTATTTTAACCAGCCACATGATAGCACCTGGCCAATGGATGGCACGCTGGATTGGCTCTGGCCAACGGCGGAAAAAGCTGGGATCCCGCTGGCCCTCCTTGCCGGCGACTGGCTGCCTCTGCTGGGCGAGATCGCAGAACGTCACCCGGCCTTGAAGCTGACGGTTGACCATATGGGTGCGCTGCGGGGCGCTAAGGGCGACGCGGCATTCCCGAACATGGCGGAACTAACAGCGCTGGCGCGTTTTCCGAACGTGGCGGTCAAGCTCACCGGAGGACCATTTTACGCTGACGATGCTTATCCATTCAAAAGCTTGCACAAACCCTATCGCATTCTATACGACGCGTTCGGGCCGCGGCGACTATTCTGGGGCACTGACATTACGAAGATGCCTTGCTCCTGGTCGGAGTGCGTGAAGCACTTCCTGGAGATTGATTGGATCCCCGCAGGAGATAAGGCGCTTATAATGGGTGACGCGCTTTGCGAATGGCTCGGCTGGCAGCGGTAATTTGTTGACGACCCGCAACGGTTTGGCAAAGATCTGAGCACATTCTAAACCAGTGCCACTTGGTCGGATCTCTGGACGCTTTCGCGTTAAAATGGGTTCGTTATAGTGTTATTCGACCTCTTAAAGCCGTGCTTTAATTTCGGCTGTCTGCGGCGTGAGTTTGACGAAGCCCTGTTGGAAAAAGGACGTTAGGGCGCGCAGTCTCAATTTTTTACAAGGCTATCAGCACTACTCTGCCGCCAGCGGTTTGGTTTTCCAGGAGCCGATTTCAGGGTGAGGTAGGCCGAGATGTTCGCGCAGGGTCGTGCCGGCATATTCCTTGCGGTAGAGGCCGCGCTTCTGCAGTTCTGGTACCACGTATTTTACGAAATCCTCGAAGGTGCCGGGCTGGTGGGTTGGACCGATGACGAAGCCGTCGCAAACCGGTTCGGTAAACCACTCTTCCATCTGATCGGCGATCTCTTTTGGCCCGCCGACCCAGGCGTTTCGCAGCAGCCCACGGCCGGTGATTTCCATGAAATCGCGCACAGTTGGATTGTTGATGCCCATGCCTTTGACCCGCTCTATATGATGCTGCATACCCTGAATTGAGTTGATCTCTTCGTCGGTGAAGGCTTCGTCTAGTTCCTTCTTTGCAAAGTCAAAATTTAGCGCTTCCGACAACAACAGTAGCTGGTCCATTGGGTTGGCCAGCTTTTCATAGGCCGCACGTTTGTCCTCAGCCTCGTCCTTTGTAGCGGCCACGACCGGGTAAAACAGGGTGGTGAGCCTCATGTGTTCCGGGTCTCGGCCCCAATCAGCGGCTAGCTGTTTCATTGCAGGGTATTCTTTGCGAGCATTCTCCAGGTTCCGATAGACGACAAAGATTAATTCTCCCCAGCGCGAACCGAATTGTTTACCTCGCACGCTGGACCCTGCTTGAATTATGACCGGATGGCCCTGAGGCCCTCGGGGCACGGTGAAGGGGCCGCGCGACGATAGGTATTTGCCCTCATAATCGAGGCGCCGGACCTTGTCAGGTTGGGCGTATAGATTATTCATCTTGTCAACGACTATGGCATCGCTGTCCCAACTGTCCCAATGGCCCATGACCACTTCCATGAACTCCTCTGCCCGGTCGTAGCGGTCGAGATGGAAGCTGTGTGCGTCGTGGCCCATATTGCGTGCCTCGTTGTCGTTGACTGAGGTCACGACGTTCCAGGCAGCCCGTCCACGGCTCATAAGGTCCAGCGTCTGAAATAGACGCGCCACGTGGAAAGGTTCGTAATAAGTAGTGGAATATGTGGCCCCCAGGCCCAGGTGCTTCGTGACCGCACCCATCGACATAAGGCAGGTCACTGCGTCGAGCTTGGTCGCGCGAATACCATTCTTCACGGTCTCTGCGTGATCGCCTGCATACATGTCGGGCATCGCCAGTCGATCATCGAAGAAGCCGATATCGAATTTTCCTTCCTCCAGCACGCGGCCGATATGCTGGTAGTAGTCCGGCGACCAGGTATCGGTGCGGGCTTCTGGGTGCCGCCAGGAAGATGGTAAGGTCGTGCAGTTCTGAGCCTGTAGAAAGGCCACGAGGCTAATCTGGCGCATGCGTCTCACTATAATTGTAAGTGTATGTTTCTATTATGGCGCATCGGAGCTGTAGGGGAAAACCGGCCCGGTGCAGGGGATCATTTTACCTGACACGGGAGCACCCGAAATGATCGTGAGAAACCTAAAAGACGCGGCCGGAACCAGTCGCTGCGTAACGTCGCCCAGTAGCAAGAGTGTACGATTGCTGCTGGCGGAGGATGGTATGGGGTTTACGTTCAACGTGACTACGCTTAAGCCAGGTGTTGAGGTGCAGATGTGCTACCAGCATCATCTGGAAGCTGTGTATTGCATGACCGGGCGGGGCAGCATCGAAGATGAAGCGACCGGCACCGTGCATGCGATCGAGGCGGGAACCCTGTATGCGCTGGATAAGCATGATGCGCATGTATTGCGGTCGGATAGTGCGCTGGAACTTGTGTGCATCTTTAACCCGGCGCTCGTTGGTACGGAGACGCGCGACGCATCTGGAGGATACCCGTTGATCGAAAACCCGATCCAACAAGACTGATGAGTTTACAAATAAGGAAGCGCGGAGCTTAGTAATGAAATTCGGTTTTATGACCCAGTTGCAGGTTCCAAGGCCCTGGACGGAGACATCCGAGCGGAACGCCTTTTGGAACGGTCTGGATCAGGGCGTCGCGGCCGAAGCCGCAGGGTTCGAGTACTATTGGATCACGGAGCAGCATTTTTTCATTGAAATAGGGCATTCACCCGCATCCGACATGTACTTGGCGGCGCTAAGCCAACGCACCAAGACACTGCGGTTAGCTCTGGGTGTTGTTCTCATGCCGATCCACAACCCGGTTAGCATAGCAGAGCGCGTTGCGACGCTTGACGTGTTGAGCAACGGTCGGGTTGAGTTTGGCACAGGGCGGGGCACCAGCGGCTACATTACGGAAGGCATGGGACTTGATCCTGCAGAGAGCAGGGAGGTCGCGCGGGAACATTTGGATGTGGTACTCAATTTGTTCGACGCGGACTATTTCGAAGGCTACCAGGGCGAATATGTGAGCCTGCCGGCTCGCCATATGGTGCCTGGCTTGATCCAGCGACCACACCCGCCGCTGTGGACGGCCGCTTCCAATTTTGAAACATACGAACAGGCTGCTCTGCAGGGCTTCGGCGTCGTTGGGGTAACGCGCAGTTCTATCGCCGATACTAAGACCGCGGTCGAGAACTATCACGCTATCGTCAGGGCGACGGATCCTACTACCTTCACCGCTCGCAAGCCGAATCATCAGACGGCAGTCTTTGGCATCGCCTATTGCGACAAGGAAGATCGGGTCGGACGTGATGTTGGCTGTGCTGCAGCGCGCTGGTATTACGGTGACAATGACGCGGAGCTAAACCCGGTGCGTTTCGCGACTGCGGGCGGTGTGGAAAAAGTGAAAGCACGAATGGCTGGGTTGAGCAACGATGACCTCATTGACAACGGCATGGCGATCGGCGGTAACCCGGATACGATCTGCCGTACTGTGGAGAATTGGGCTCGCACTGGCATCGACCAAATCATTTTCATGATCCAGGCCGGCTACACCACCCACGAACAAGTTATGCGATCGATCGATTTGATAGGTGAAAAGGTTATTCCCCGGTTTCAGACCTAGGCCGTGCCACGGTAATCGTTAGGTCTTCGCCGCCGAGTTACTCAAGGCTAAAAAAACAATGAAGGCGTTCACGATGGCACCCAACCTTTCGAGAAGGTGCAGTCCAGCGTTATCTTTAACGCCAATGAAACGCTGTTTTTTTAAATACCTGAATGCCTTACCGCGAAGATGGAAATTTCCGCTTCGCATGCCGAGACTAGTTTCTCCTTGTCCAAAGGACGTATAGCCAACGAGGTGCCGCTCCTATAACAGTGCGCTATGCCTTCCGATAGGTCGACCTGCGGAGCGAAGTAGACGATGGGGTGGTCCAACCTTGCCGCAGACTTGAAGCTTGATCAGCCGTGGAGGGCGCTCTTTTTTAGCATGACATGGACACCCTTGTGCACGTTCACAGTCTGGCTGATCCGCAGATCTGCTGCCAGGCTGCACAGCATGTATGCGTCTTCCTTGGACAGGTTGGTCTTCTCATGGATCAGCGCAATCATCTCGCGCAGCGCCTGTTTGGCCGCATTGTCGAGGTTAGGATCGATGCCAATGGTGAAGTAGTCGGTTTCGTTCTCCGCTCGCGGCATCGCGATCGGCGTGTTCTTGTGCAGGATTAGTTGGAAGGTACCGCTGAGGCAGGTCTCGATGGCTGTGCCATTAACTTCACCGTCGCCCTGTACCGCATGTCCATCACCTGCAGAAAACAGCGCACCGTCATTAAAGACGGGGAGGTAAAGCGTCGTGCCGGCGCCAAGCGCCTTGATATCAAGATTGCCGCCGTGGGCGCGTGGAATGATTGAGGTGATGCGCCCCCATTCTGGCGGTGGGGCGACGCCCATTACGCCGAAGAACGGGCTGAGCGGCAGTTCTACGCCCCAGGGCATTTGCCCCACCATCTTCTCTCGGTCGAGGCGCAGATGATTTAAAGTTAAGGTGGGAAAATCTTCTGGCAAAGTGCCGGATAGTGGACGTATGCGGTTCCAGCCCCAATCAGTGCGCAACGAGACGTCGAGAATACGCACCTCAAGCATATCACCTGGTGTTGCGCCGCGGATTGCTACAGGGCCAGTCATGATGTGTCCGGCCCCGCCCGGGGTTACATTGTCATGGATCTCGAGATGCTCGGGAAGGATCTCGAAGCTGTTGTCAGGTAGTATATCTGGGCCGCCGGATACTGTGTTTAGGGTCAACGTGTCGCCAGAGTCGATTGTGGCAACCGGCGACAGGGCCGCGTCGAAGAAAGCCCAATGCACAGTTTCCGGGTTGGCGTTGATGGTGAGAGAGTTGGCCATAATACGGCTCCTTACGTATCGATGCGGTAGAATGCCATCGCGTTCCGGGAAAATAGTTTCTCCTGATCGTCACGCGGGAAGTGGGCGACAATGGTCTTGAAGGAAGTGTAGATTAGATCAAAGCTTGCCCGCAGCCCGTCGACCGGATAGTTGCTGGCGAACATGCAACGGTCCACACCGAATATGTCTATCGCCTCAAGCACGATTGGCCGATTGTGTTCCAACGTCCATGGCCCATCCGGCAGGCAAAGGCACGAGACCTTAAGATGCACGTTGGGCATGTCGGCCAACGCTTGCATGCCGTAACGCCATAGGGCGAGACCGTCTTTGCTGCGGTCCCAGGGAAACCCCGTATGGTTTAGGATAATGCGGGTCCTGGGAAAGCTTTTCGCGACCTCTGCCGCTTCTTCTAGATGCCAGCAAGGAACACGCAAATCCCAGGACAGATCGTATTTCTCTAGCAGGGAGAACCCGTCCAGCCATTTGGGGTCCTGCATGGTGCGCGGGGCGCCTGGCTGTTTGCTGTTAGGGTTCGGCGCCGTCACCGGCTTCGAGCGGATGCCGCGAACCAGGGGTATCGCCGCCTGACTGGCTAAGATCTCCTCCGAATTTTCCTCATCGAACCATGAGTGTGCGACGATCGCATTAGGAAAGCCATGTTCAGCGTTGATTTCGCTGATCCACTCCGACTCGGCGACCTGGCTGTTACGGTTGCATTCGGCTTCGACATGAACTGTCTTGATCACATTGTGTCTTGCGGATACACGGCGGTAGTCCTCGGGCAGGAAGTTCTTGCGGATAGGTGAATTGTCGCCAAGGAAAAAATTTTCTTTTGGTTCGTCCGTCAAGAACGGGTAATGCAGCCCATTCAAGTCCCAGAGATGGTGGTGCGCGTCGACGATAGCGAGATCGTCCATGCTCATCCTCCGGGCTTTTTGCCTACAATGCGGCTGAGTGTGCCCGAAATGAAATCGTTGATGATGACCTTTTCGAATCCAGCCGCTTTAAAATAGCCAATGCAGTCGGCTTCTGTGTGCGCCATGCCGGTACTACCATTGATGGATTCGGCCAGCCCCCACAACGCTGGTCCGATCGGTCCGCTGCGATCGTCCCTCAGCATTTCGCCGATAAGGTGCATTTCCCCGCCCGGGGCTAAAGCTTCAAAGGTGCGAAGAATCACCTGCCCAATGATCTCTCGGCTGTATAGCGGCAGATTACTCGCCATGATCGCGACATCGCAGTCTGGGGGGAATTCGTCCGTGGTAAAGTCGCCGCCGACGGCGCACACCCGGTCTTCGACGCCATGTTCGGCGATGTATTCGCGTGCCACCTCGGCCACAGGTGGTAGGTCGAAGACGACTGCTTGAAGGTGCGGATGTGCTTTTGCGGCTGTGATGCTGTAGGCGCCGGAGCCGCCGCCCAGATCGATAATTTTTTTGCGTTGCGATAGGTCGACTTGGTGCACAAAGCGCCGCGCCGCGCCCATACCCACACTGTAGGTCGCCTCGTGCATCTTGCGCGCTGCTTCGACGGTTAGCCCTTCATACTGGCCGAGAATTTTTTCTTCTGGTTGACGTAGATATTCGGTCAGGTTGCGAAATTTTTCCCAACGCGGTTTGGTGAACAGCAGCCATGGACCAGCATAAGCCGACTCGCCCTCAACCAGAAATCGTTCGACGTCCGGTGCATTGCGGTAACGGCCGTCGTCACTGGTTTCTAGTAGACCCATGGCGCGGCACACGGTTGCCAGCCGGTCCGCGTTACGTTCAGTGATGCCGGCGGCTGCACCGATCTCCGCTGCCGTGCCGGCGCCTTTCGCCACTGCCGTGAACAGGCCGAGCTCGATCGCTGACATCAGGCTGGCCGACTGCCAGAACCCCATTGCGAGGTTTTGCAGCCGGACGGTGTCAACCCGCTTCCCGGTCACGGGGCCTCAGCAACCGGCCCGGTGAAAGCGGTGATCGCCGGTAGCTCGGCATCGTAGCGTTCGACCTCGACCAGAGTACTGTGTGCGATCGGGCCCTGCGCTAATTGCGAGGTGCCACGATCGAGCGTTAGTACGTTCGGATTGCCGTGCTTGTCCATGGTACCAACCCTGCCGGGTTCGGCTGGGTCGTACCAGGCTCCCGTGGCCAACCGCACAACGCCGGGCATCACTGCATTGGACAGGGTGATACCGGCCAGGGTTTCGCCGCGATCGTTAAAGATGCGGATGACATCGCCTTCTTGTATGCCACGCGCTGCAGCTTCGTCGGGATGTATTGCCGCTGGCTCCCGACCCTTGATTTTTGACTCACGGCTCGCTCCGGCGCAGTCCATTTGTGCGTGCAGACGTGTTGCTGGCTGGTTGGACATCAGGTGCAGTGGGAACTTTGCCACCTCTTCGCCACCGAGCCATTCGACCGGTTCGAGCCACACCGGATGCCCCGGGCAATCGTCATAACCGAAGCTATCGATTTTCTCCGAAAATATCTCGATTTTGCCAGACGGAGTGCGCAGCTTATTCGCCTCCGGATCGGTGCGGAACTCGGCGAACACGACCTTTGCGTGGTCGGGCTCTGGGACTTCGACATAACCGTCCTCCCAGAATGTGTCGAAATCAGGCAGTTCGACCTTGTTGCGGGCGGCCTGCTGTCGGGCAACATCGTAGAGATGTCGTAGCCATTCCCTCTCATTGCGACCTTCGGTGAAGGCCTCAGTGTACCCAAGTCGCTTGGCCAAACTTGAGAAAATGTCGAAATCGTTGCGCGCATCGCCGACTGGATCGACGGCCTTTTCCATGGCCAGGATGTAGCGATCGCGGGAGCTTGACCCGATATCGTTTCTTTCTAGGGTCGTCGTTGCAGGCAGGACAATATCCGCGTGACGCGCGGTTGCCGTCCACCAGGGCTCGTGCACAATGATTGTTTCTGGTTGCTGAAAGGCATGCACCAGCCGGTTAAGGTCCTGGTGATGGTGGAATGGGTTGCCACCGCACCAGTAAATCATCCGTGTGTCTGGGTAGGTCCGGGTCTCGCCGTTGAACTGGTAATCTTCGCCCGGATGCAGCAGCAGATCGGCGATGCGCGCAACCGGGATAAAGCTGCTGGTTGGGTTGGAACCAGCGGCTAGATTTGGGGCGGAAATAGGGTCGATGGGGTTGCCTTGACCCTGCATGCTGCCATAGCCGAAGCCGAAACCGCCGCCTGGCAGGCCAACCTGGCCGAGTATGGCCCCGAGTACGGCCGTCATCCACCAGGTCTGTTCGCCATGATCGCCGCGCTGCAGGGAATAGGCGGTTGTGATCATGGTGCGCTTCGATGCCATGCTCCGTGCTAGTTTGCGAATGGTATCGGCGTCGACCCCAGTAATGGCTGCGGCCCAGTTAGCGTCTTTCGGTTGGCCGTCTGTCGCGCCCAGTAGATAGGGCTCGAAGCGCGCGAATCCAGTGCAATATTTTTGCAGGAAGGCCGGGTTGTGCAGTCCTTCTGACACTAGAGTGTGGGCTAAGCCAAGCATTAGTGCGACATCAGAATTTGGTCGAGGCGCCAGCCATTTAGCGTTCATATAATCCGGCGTGTCGTCGCTCAGTGGCGTTATGCTGACCATTTCAACACCGGCCTCAACAATGCGCCGCAGCCATTTTTCAGTCGAATGCTCGCCAGCACCACCGGGCTCGACTTGGGCGTTCTTCGTCCCGATCCCGCCAAATGCGACCAGCAGTTCTGTGTTCTCCATGATGTCGCGCCACGAACTGACCGCGCGCAGCGATCGCAGGTCTCCCAATATATGCGGAATAATTGCGAGCCCCGCGGCGATGGAATAGCTGTGCATTTGTGCCGTGAAGCCGCCGTGGCAATTCAAAAAACGCTGAAGCTGGGTCTTGGCATGATGAAAGCGTCCGGCGCTCGCCCACCCGTATGAGCCTCCGAAGATTGCTTCATTGCCGTGTTCGCGCCTCACCCGGACGAGTTCGTCGGCGACTAGATCGAGGGCTTTTTCCCAGGAGACTGGGATAAAGGGATCACCGCCTCGTAGCTCTCGTTTGCCGCCGGGACCGTTTTCTAGCCACCCTTTGCGGATCATGGGCTCCGCTACGCGGCAGTCGTGGTAAAGCGCCTCCGCCATGCCTTTTAGAATTGGGGTTGGATTTGGGTCTTCCTTAAATGGTTTGACACCGACGACACGACCGTCATCAACTTGTGCCGTAAATGCACCCCAGTGGGCACTATGCCGAATATTTCCCATAATTTAGTCCGGTTGAAATTTCAGACAAGCGGGTCTCAGGTCTTTATTCCAAGGCCCACTGCCAACATAGCCGCCCTCTCCCGCAATTGGAAACACCCCTCATTTGGGGAAAAAAGGTTCACGAAACCCATTTTGTATAACAAGGGTAGAGAAGAAGGCTGCTTAAAGGAGAATGGTATGGGCTGTGCAGAATTCGATCATGAAAGATGAAATTTTTGCCGCAGGGACGGCGTTTCACGTACGGATTGATTTCGGTAACATAGAAGACAATGCTTTAAACTTAGTAACTACCACTAAATCTGCAGTGCAACCGCTGTAACCCCGTTGTTGAGACGAGAGCGAGGGTTAGTGAAACCCCGGTCGTCGTGACAGTTGCTCTGTTTACTAGGCTGGAACACGCGGGCTAGTCTGCGTTTCAATTCAGTGTTGATCTTTAAAAAAAATTCCCATCGCAGCATGGGAAACTTTATTTTTGGGGACGTGCTGGTGCTAATCTCAGCGCTTGTTTTCTTGCCAAGGCGGAGGCGAAAGCGTGAAGCAAGCAAACACTATCCTATCTGGTTATGGAACCACCGTGTTCGAGGCAATGTCACGCCTTGCCATCGAATATCAGTCTATAAATTTGGGGCAAGGCTTCCCCGATGAGGACGGTCCGGAAGATGTACGTCAGGCTGCTGCCGATGCGTTGATGGAAGGCCCAAACCAATACCCACCAATGCTGGGCATTCCCGAGTTACGGCAGGCCGTGGCTGCGCACGGCCAGCATCATTACGGTCTTGATGTCGATTGGCAGACCGAAGTGATGGTGGCATCTGGTGCCACAGAAGTGTTGACTGGCTGTATGTTGGGATTAATCGAGCCAGGCGACGAGGTGGTGCTGATCGAACCGCTCTACGATTGTTATCTGCCGATAATCCGCCGTGCCGGCGGTGTGCCGAAAATGGTGCGGATCGAGCCACCTGACTGGACTTTGCCACGTGAGGCGCTACGGGCCGCATTCACGGCAAAGACAAAGCTGATCCTACTTAACAACCCAATGAACCCTGCGGCCAAGGTGTTCACCCACGACGAATTGACCTTCATTGCCGAGTTGGTGGTTGCACATGACGCCTACGCGGTATGTGATGAGGTCTATGAACATATCGCCTTCGACGGGCGTGGTCACACGCCTCTGATCACGTTGCCGGGCATGAGAGACCGCGCGATAAAGATTGGATCGGCTGGCAAGACCTTTTCCCTTACCGGTTGGAAGGTGGGTTACGCAACGGCTGCACCAGAAGTTCTGGCGCCGATTGCCAAGGCGCACCAGTTTGTCACCTTCACTACGCCACCCAACCTGCAGAAGGCAGTGGCTTATGGCCTTGGCAAGGACGATGCCTATTTCCAGAACCTGTCATATGAGATGCAGACCAAGCGGGACCGATTTGCTGCGGGTCTGAGTAGACTCGGTTTCCGCGTAATTGACTGCCAGGGCACCTATTTCATGTTTGCGGATTTCCGGCCGCTCGGCTTCAAGGGAGACGATGAGGATTTTTGCCAGCACATCACAACGGAGGCCGGCGTCACAGCGGTGCCGGTTAGCGCTTTCTATCTAGAAAACGGGCCAAAGCACTTCGTTCGGTTTTGTTTTTCAAAGAAAGACGAAGTGCTGGACGCCGCGATCTGCCGGCTGGAGAAGCATTTCAAAGGGTAAACAGTCGGGCTAGTCCTGTGTCAGCGATTTCGGCACGTCGGCTAGGTCTTCCACCCAAGGCATCGCGGAGTTGCACCAGATCTGTCGTTGCGGCGGCAGTTGCGCGCGCTGGTTTGAGGTGCCGAGACGGAGGCTGATGCGTTTAGGCCCATCGCCCGTCGGCATGCCAAGCATTTGGGTGCCGCAAATGGGGCAGAACACTAGAGCGCGCTCATTGCCGCTAGCCGCGATCTTCTTGTAGGTCTTGGTTTCGCCTGTTATGTGAAAGTCGCTTTCCGGCAGCCGGATTGTTGTACGGAAGGCGCTTCCGGAAATTCGCTGGCAATCCGTGCAATGGCAGGCGCTGGCATTGTGCGGATCCACCGTCGCGGTGTAGCGCACGCTCCCGCAATGGCATTGGCCGTCAATTTCCATCCTCTTCCTCCCCATCAGTCGAACAGTTCGTAATGTAGCGCAGTCAATCCGGCAACGCCCGTTAATTGCCAGCGGTCCTTTCGGGCGCCTATCCTGCTGAAAATTTAAACGAGGTGCCGATGGCGATATCGCCCACGATGCGGAAAGCTGACTACAATCAAGGCCATGCCGCTAGCCTACCGATCTCTGAAGACGTGCCGTTGCGAGATCCGGAGCCGTTCCAGGATCCTACCGGTTTTGATCGCGACGCCGCGGTAAACCCGTCGGAGGCTGCGCACTTCAAAGAAAATGGTTTCATCGTGAAACGGGGTCTCATCGATGATCCGTCGGTCTTCGAACAGGTCGACGATTATCTTTGGCGCAATGTGCCGCGCGGCCTTATTCGGCGTGAAGATCCGACGAGTTGGATCGATGCGCCGGATGACCGGTGGTCCGAAGACGACTCCCTCAAAGTCGGCATGCTGCTGGAGGGCAATTGGAAGATGCGGTCGAAGGAGGGCATTGGTACCGAGCCCTTCTTGATCGATGGCATTGCTAACCATTCCAACATGCGTCGCGTCGCGGAAGTGTTGATCGGCGGGATGCCCGCGCTGGCGCGTCGTGTCCGTGGAATTTACAGTGTGTTTCCCTCACGACCAGGAACCGTGGATCGCTACCGTCCGCATGCGGACTACATGGCGGCTCACCTGTCGGCGATGGTGATTGGTGGTGCGATCCGTCCACGCGGCGGTGGCTTTATGCTCTGGCCAGGCTCTCATAAGCGGCTTCATCCTTATTGGCGGACGGTACATGGCGGCGCGATGGCCGCGGAGAATGCGGAGCCGTTTTTGGCGGCCCGTGAACAGATACTGAGCGACACAATGCCGGTCGAATTTACTGGAGCACCTGGTGACGTGATATTCTGGCATCCGCGCACCCTGCATTCCGCTGGCCTCAACCATTCCGCGGATGATGGAGATCCGGTGGTGAGAGTGATCATTCCCTGCGACTATCAGGTTGCTGGTCGAGACTATGTCGACGACACAGATTATGGCCCGGGTGCGGACTACCAATGGTGGATCGACACAAGAAACTTTGAAGGCGACGTGCCTCCTACCGAAGACAATATGTGGGATGATTGGGGAATCTGACCTGAATATTTCACACTACTTGTCGTCGCGATCACGACATGCGAATTGGTTGGTCAGGAAAAGCCTGATTTTGCTGACGTGACTGGGTGTAGGCGCCCGACGACGTGGTGATTACTAAAATTAAAAGATATCCGGATAAGGCCCGATCGCCCGTTATGGCGCCGGTCTGGTGACCCCTACTACGCAATCCTGATAGGGCTTCCGTTCAAGTAGGCGGGCGTGCCATGCCTCGACATTCGGGTGCGACGGGCGGTGGGGCGACCAGCTGATCCATCGGTGCGTCAAGACACCGGCTGGGATGTCGGCCATTGTAAGACGGTCGCCGCAGATAAAATCGCGGTCTGCTAAATGTGAGTCTAGCACATCATAGTGCGGAATTGTTGTATCGATTGCTTTCTCGACCGTCGCTGGGTCGCGCTCGGCTTCCGGTAGGCGCCAGAAATGCTGTAAATAGATGCTGTTGAAGGGACCGAGATTGAGCGAGCTCCAATCCATCCATTTTTCCGCATCGGCACGGCCGCGCAGGGTCGCCGGGCACATGTTTCCCATGCTGTAGCGGCCACAAAGATAGCGGACTACGGCGCCTGATTCCCAAAGGGTGAAGCCGTCTTCTTCCTCCAGAGTGGGGAGCCGGCCGTTTGGGTTTTTTTTGCGGTATTCAGGATCGTTATTGCCGCCGAACTTACCACCCCAGTCGATGCGCTCATAGGAGACGCCGATTTCGTTAAGACACCACAGCGCCTTAATTACGTTTGACCCATCGTTGCGGCCCCAAATTTTTAGCATGCTAAAACTCTCCCCGGATGGATTATTATTGGCGTACACTTTAGCGCACGGCACCCTGTCAGGAACAGGTCAGCCGTGAAAATCTAGGCTGGTAACGTCGTATCCGTAGAGCCAGAGATGGGCGTCGCGGTGACTGTTAAGGCGTTCTTCCAGGTCGTCGATATCGGCGTTGTGGAAAAATTCGATATTGTCACGCGACATTTTCTGCACTTTTGCCGTACGTTCTCGGCGCAGGGTTTCGTAGTGTTTCAGTGCGGTGGATACATTGTTTGGCCGGGCGGCAAGACATTGCGTAACCGTGTAGGCATCTTCGATTGCCATGACGGCACCTTGCGCCATAAAGGGCAGCATGGCGTGGCAGGCATCGCCTAGTAGAGTGACTCGGTTGTGTGACCATACCGGCATCGGGTCGCGATCGAACAGTCCCCAACGGAAACAGGTCTCGGCCTTGTGGATCAGAAGTTTGAGATCCTCGTGCCAATCTTGAAAGTCGGCAAGGAAGTCAGCTTGCGCGCCCTGGGAAGACCAAGATTCGGCCGCCCATTTATCCTGTTCCATCACCCCGACGCAGTTAACTAGCGCGCCGCCGCGTAAATAGTAGTGCACGAAATGGCCGCCCTTGCCGATCCAGTTTGATGCAGCTGGGCGCACGTGGCCTAGTGGCAAACGATCGGTGGGAATTGTGGCGCGCCAGGCGACGCAGCCTGTGAAACGTGGCTGATCGGGACCGAATAACGCGGCACGTACGGCGGAATGGATACCATCACTGCCGATCAATGCATCGCCGTCAAAGGTCTCGCCGGTTTCGGTGACTACGGTCACTCCAGTGTTCGTTTGTGAGACGTCAGTGATCTTCTGGCCGAGATGGATCGATACATTCGGCATTTCGGTCGCGGCGTCGGCGAGAACACCATGGAAATCGGCACGGTGGAGGTGGTAGTAGGGGAAGCCGAATCGCTCGAGGCTGGAATTGCCCAGCGGCCGGGTCGCGAGGACCTCGCCAGTCTGCCAGTGCCGCACTTCGCCGCGTTCTGGTGTGAAGGCGACTTTGGCTAAAGGCTTTTCTAGGCCGAGTGCGTGTAAAATGCGGGCGCCGTTAGCACTTATTTGGACGCCGGCACCGACTTCGCCCAGCGAGCGTGTCTGTTCCACGATGCAGACCTCGAAGCCTTTGCGGGCCAGGCAGTTGGCGAGCGCGAGGCCACCCAAGCCGGCGCCGGCGACGATGACTTTGAGGGGTGCAGACACGGCGGCGAGGGTGGGCTAGACCGCTTGCAGCACAGGCTTCGCGGTGGATCCTAGAAAATGAGGCATCACCTTCTCCGTGAACATCATGAAGGAGGAGTGGCTCAATGGTGCGCACATCAGGTACTCGAGATACATCTCCTCTTCGAGCCGGTGCAGTAGGTCGATTACTCGCTCCGGCGTACCCCAAACGATTGCATCCTGAAGGTAGCGATCAATATCGTCCACTTCCTGAATTTTGCCATCCACCTCAATCGTCTTGACCGGATTGGCCATGCCTTTGGATTCGTTTTTGTAGGCCTTGACGATCCATTCGGCGCCACGGCGAGCGATCTGTTCGGCCTCGCTGTCGGTGTCAGCGACGGCAATCAACCGCGCCATCGGGATATCTCGGCCTTCCGCTGAATGGCCGTTTGCCTGGAGCCTGTCCAAGAAGAAATTACGCTGCTCGGCGATTTTATCGAATTCGGCATGTGGCCCCAGCATTGCGGTGTGGCCGCGGGTGGCAGCCCATTCGACCGAGTCTGGCGAACTACTGGCAATCCAGACCGGCGGGTGTGGTTGCTGGTACGGCTTTGGCAGGACCTCCACATTCTCGAAGTTCCAGGTGTCACTCTTCCATGTGACTGTCTCGTTGGTCCAAGCTTCGAGGACGATATCGACCGCCTCCTGGAAGCGCGCTTTGCTCTCGGGAGGTGGAATGTTGAAGGTATGGAATTCCGCTGGATCGAACCCACGCCCGGCACCCCAATTAACGCGGCCTTCGCTAAGCACGTCGAGCAGTGCAACCTCTTCGGCCAGGCGCAAAGGATGGTACATTGCCGCAAGCGAGACGGCGGTGCCGATACGCAAATTCTGTGTCTTGTTGGCCAGATGCATGCCCATCATGTGGACAGACGGGCATACGCTATATTCGGTGAAGTGATGTTCCGCTAGCCAGACCGCATCATAACCGGAATTGTCCATAATTTCGATGCGCTGCATTGCGCGTTCGTAGACGGTTTGCAACGTGGTGCGGCGCTGCGGCCAGGAAAAAAATTGCAGAACCCCGAATTTCATGACACCCCCTAAGTTCAATATTGTTGAACTATATTCATTATACCTGTATTGGTCGCCACGCCTCAACACGTTGGGATCAGGGATGGATGGTGGTGCTCATATTGAAGGGAAGGGCATCCAGTCGATTGATGTTGGTTTCCGCCTTCTCCACGCACTGGTCGAGGCCGGATGTCCGCTGCCCCTGAAGGAGTTGGCCGCAGCGGCGAATATGACACCCAGCAAGGCACACAACTACATCGTTAGCTTCCGACGCATCCGGATGATCGTGAAGGAGGCGGGATCGGGCCATTACTGTCTAGGACCGATGACAGGGGATCTCGGCCTGTCCTACCTGGCGCAACGCGATGGTCTTAGCGTCGCCGAGCGGGCCATCCGAATTATCCGCGAACGCGGCCGGTTGCAATATGGGTTGTTCGTCTCCATCTGGTCGGAGAAGGGTCCCGTGATAGTAGCCTGCGACGAAGGCGGTTCCGGCGTACCTTACGAATTGCGCGTCGGGCATCACAGCTCTCCGATTTACACGGCGACGGGCCGAATGTTCCTTGCTCACCTGCCGCGCTCGGTTACGGCTCCGGTCATTGCTGCGGCAGTTGGAGAGACGACATCGCCCTGGGGCGGACAGGCGCAGAAGTTGACTGAAGCGGAACTTGAATGCGAGCTGAGTGATATTTGGAAATTCGGTATTGCCGTCGTGACCGATTTGCGCATTCCGGGTATGACCGGAATTGCCGCTCCTGTGCTCGATCACCGAGACAAGCTAGATGCCGTCGTCACCATGATTGGGGTGTCCGGTTCGTTTGACATGGCGCCGGACGGCACTGAGGCGACCGAAATGCTTAACGCGATTGCTGCGGCGCAGCGGAGCTAGCTTTTTATTCCGCAGCGTGGCGCGGTTGCCCCGTCGAGGCGAGGGCGTCGGCGAATATGTCGATAAACTCATCTATTTCTGTCTCGCCCATCGCGGTCGAAATCGCACAAAGGCCGGTTTCCGCAAGCAGAACACCATTCGCATGCATCTTGTCGATGACAGAGGAGAGCGCGGCCGATTGCGTCGCGGTGGCACGGGCCGAGCGGTAGTCGACTAACGGCACGCTCGTCATGTGGATGCGCAAAAGGGATCCCGCGCCGGTGATCTGTCCCTCCACCCCAGCGTCTGCAATAGCCTTGGTCAAGCCGCCTCGGGCGCGGCCCCCAAGCCCGTTAATCCGATCGAACTCTTCTGGGGTGAGCAGCTCCATCGCCGCCTTGCCCGCGACCATGCTAATCGGGTTAGCGTTGAAGGTGCCACCATGCGGCGCCAGCGGTTTGCCCTGCCGAGGGTCAAAGACCTTCATGACTTCCGCTGTGCCGGCAACGGCGCCAATCGGGAACCCGCCCCCGATTATTTTGGCCAGGGCCGTCAGGTCCGGGGAGACGTTGAATTCACCCTGCGCGCCACCATGACCCAGGCGGAAGCTTATCACCTCGTCGAAGACCAACAGCATGTCGTTGTTGGTAGTGAAACGGCGTAGCATTTCCAGATATTCCGGCGTCGCGGGAATTAGCCCAGCGCGATTTGGCATTGGATCGATCAGTACGCAGGCGAGGTCGTCCGCGTGGGCGGCCAGGATATTTTCAGTTTCCTCTACTCTATTAAACGGGATGACAATGACCTCATCGAGGACGCTGCGTGGAGTGCCGGACGTGTAGGCCACGGAATTTGGATCCGCATTTCCCCAACTCTCCGGAGCGGAATCAAGGCTCACCTCAGCGAAGTCGTAGCTACCGTGATAGGCGCCCTCGCATTTCGCGATTTTTGGCTTGCCGGTATGCGCGCGCGCGGCCTTCAGCGCCATCATCACCGCTTCAGAGCCGGAATTGGTGAAACGCACTCGCTCAAAGCCTGGTGACCTCTTGCATAGCAGTTCGGCCAACTCGATCTCCGATTCTGTCGGCATGGCGAAGCAGGTGCCTATTTCCAGCTGCTTGCGCACCGCTTCAGCTACCACCGGATTAGCATGGCCGTGGATCATCGACGTGTAATTATTGATGAAATCGAGATAGGTTTTGCCGTCAACATCTTTGATTCGGCAACCCTGACCAGAGGCCGCGTAGATCGGATGCGGCGCGTGCCATACGGTGGTGCGAGTGTTGCCGCCCGGCATTACCTCGCAGGCACGGTCGAATAATTCGGCAGAGCTCGCTGCAGTGCTATCCATCATTAGTATCCCTCCCAAAGTTCGCAAATGGTCCACCTGCTCTGGCCCATGGTGGCGCAGTCTTGATACAGTACGCCCTCACTGGAATTTTGAACAAGGGCGAACGATGGCCGATAAACCGAGGGGAATGCACAGGGGGCTCACGAGCTACGGAGATGCTGGGTTCTCGCTCTATCTGCGCAAGGCCTTTATCAAGGCGATGGGCTACAGCGACGATGCGCTAGACAGGCCGATCGTCGGTATCGCTAACACTTTCAGCGGCTACAACGCTTGTCATCGCACCGCGCCAGAATTGGTCGAAGCGATTAAGCGCGGCGTTATGCTGAAGGGCGGATTACCGATCGAGTTCCCAACCATTTCCGTGCACGAATCATTCTCGCATCCGACCTCGATGTTCCTGCGCAACCTCATGGCTATGGACACGGAGGAGATGATTCGCGCTCAGCCGATGGATGCGGTAGTGATGATCGGTGGTTGCGATAAGACGGTACCGGCGCAGCTCATGGCGGCTGCCAGCGCTAACCTTCCGGCGATATCTGTTGTTACCGGGCCAATGATGACAGGCAGTCATCGGGGTGACCGGCTCGGTGCTTGTACTGACTGCCGGCGCTATTGGGGGATGCATCGAGCTGGCGAGATCGATGAGGTGGAAATCGACGAGGTTGGGGGTAAGCTTGCGCCGACGGCGGGCACCTGCATGGTCATGGGAACGGCTAGCACTATGGCATGCATGACCGAAGTACTCGGAATGATGATGCCGGGCGGGGCGGCGATCCCGGCCGTCGCAGCGGACCGACTACGCCACGCGGAAGCCGCGGGTGCGAGAGCTGTTGCGATGGGTAAGGTTGGCCCAACGCCACAGGAGGTCATGACGCCGGAAGCTTTTGCCAACGCTTTCCGCGTGCTTTTGGCGGTTGGTGGCTCAACTAACGGTTTAATCCACATGACGGCGGTCGCGGGACGGTTGGGCATCCAGGTTGACCTCGAAGCGCTGGACCGAATGGGCCGGGAGACGCCAGTTCTGGTCGACCTTAAACCGTCTGGCCAGCACTATATGGAAGATTTGCAAAAGGCGGGTGGTCTGGTCACCGTGCTACGTGAGTTGCGACCGTTGCTGCATCTAGACTGCATAACTATCACAGGGCGCACCTTGGGCGAGGAAATCGACGCGGCGCCACCACCCTGGGATCAGGATGTGGTGAGGTCCTTCAAAAACCCGCTCTACCCGCAGGGTGGCATCGCTGTGCTTCGCGGTAACTTGGCGCCGGACGGCGCGATCGTGAAGCAGTCTGCGGCGTCGGAACATTTGATGGACCACACAGGTAAGGCAGTGGTCTTTGAGGATCAAGAAGACCTAGCTAACCGCATAGATGACCCGGATCTCGATGTCGGACCGGAAGATATTTTGGTGATGAAGAATGCTGGTCCAAAGGGCGCACCGGGTATGCCAGAGTCAGGCTATCTACCGATCCCAAAAAAACTCGCGACCGCTGGAGTGAAGGACATGATCCGTATGTCTGACGCGCGAATGAGCGGCACTGCTTTCGGCTCAATCGTCCTTCATATTACGCCGGAATCTGCGGCAGGCGGGCCGCTGGGGCTGGTGCAGAATGGTGATTGGATCAAACTCGATGTGCCCAATCGGCGGCTTGATTTGCTGGTTGACGAGGCAGAAATGAAACGCCGCCGGGCCGCCTGGACCCCGCCGTCGCCGCACGAGGGGTCGGACCGTGGCTACCTGAAGCTCTATCTCGACCATGTCCAGCAGGCAGGCGAGGGTGTGGATTTCGACTTTCTGGCGAAACAGTCAGACGGTCGTAAGACGCCAGTTTAGCACCATGTTGGCGCAAGAATTCTAGGACAGGGTGCGGTGAAGTTCGAACGCGACTAAGTTGACTTGCGGCCCTTTGAACTGGGCCAGCGACAAGTTTAGCGCACTATTTTTGCGTGCACNTCCAACCCTATGNCTACCCAATTGACNATTTTGCANAGGATCGATGCTTCAGGNGAGCTGTNCCGCCATAGGTCTTGAACAANTTGTCGCTGCCGTGTCTTCCTGTTGCACAGCATGGGATAGNTAGGACATATCTTCNGGTAAAANCGGTNCGTCACTGTTCGAGAGTTNTCACATCGAATTTCCCATACTGCAGAGGAATTNTGTACCCTTGTAAATATTNGGAATGATCTTCTTCTCCCATAGGGAAACGAGGCTCAAATGCACGAACCAGAAGACCTGTTCGATCCGACGCACTATGCGTCGGTCCGTTTGGCTGCAGAACAAGCGACGCCGTTGCCGAACTGGTGCTACACAAGCCCGAATTTCTATCGGCGCGAGGTCGAGCGGATTTTCATGAAGGTCTGGAACTATGTCGGACATGCAAGCCAAATCCCGCAGCCGGGCGACTTTTTTACGATCGAGGTCACCGGAGCGCCGTTGGTCGTTATCCGAGGCGACGATGGCGCGATCCGTGCTTTTCACAATTCTTGCCGACATCGCGGTTCGCGTCTCGCCTGGGACGAGGGCAACTGCAAGCATCTGACCTGTCCCTACCACAATTGGACCTATGCTCGGGATGGAGCGCTGATCGCAACGCCCTTGATCGAGGAGGACGACGGGTTCCGCCACGACGACTTTTCCTTGCTTGCTGTGAGCCTCGAAAAGTGGGCTGGATTTCTGTTTGTAAACTTTGATCCCAATTGCGCATCGCTAACTGATTATCTGGGCGACCTACCAGCGAACTGCGCACCCTACGCGCCCGAAACCCTAGTTTGCGCACGTCGCAAGACCTATTCGGTGGTGGGCAACTGGAAACTCTATTTCGAGAATTACAACGACTCGCTGCACATCCCCTTCGTACATGGTGGCACTCTGGCGCGACAAAACGTAAAGGGTCGACAACGATCGACGCATGAAGAGACTGAGGGTGCCTACATTACTCACTTTACCAAGCACGAAGGCAGCAGAGGCCTTCTGACCGGCGAAACAGGCTTTCCCAAGATCGATAGCCTGGCTGGTCGCTACAAAACCGGTACCTATTATCCCTGCCTCTATCCTACAATCTTGTTCGGCTGGACCATCGACTGCATGTGGATTTTCGAAATTCGCCCAACTGGACCGGAGACGATGGACTTAGTGGCAAGCTCTTTCTTTCCGCAGGATCGCTTTGACCAGCCCGACTTCGAAGAGATTGCCGAGCGTTACTACGCACGGGTTGACACTGTACTGCCTGAGGACAACGAAGTGGTCGGATGGCAGCAGGAGGGTCTGCGCGGGCCGGTCACCTCGGCATCAAATATTACTCACATGGAAACGCTATGCCATGCCTTCGATAATTGGGTTCTGGATCAGGTGTTGGATTAGGTTTCAAAGTGATTGAGTTGGGTCACATTTCCCAGTAAACGGGATCTTGGTTCAGACGGCCGGAGCTTGTTTGTAGAATACCTGACCCGGGTGTTCTTAGGAGGGATGCTGAAACGGTTGTTATTGCGAGCAGTGAGTTTTGAGCCATCGTCCGGGATCTCCTGCAATCCACGAAGAGTTAGCTCTCGATTTTTAACGTAGTTTTTTAGTAGATGTGTGCGCAAATTTGGAGGCCGTACGTCTCATAGGACTGAACGTGCTGAGGTTGGAACAGCGCGGTATGGCCATGCATTCTAGAGCAAGAAAGACTTCCTCCCGACCGCCATCTTGTTAGCTCTCGAAATGCTGGTTGATGACGGCTTGCAGTAGATCCGAGTGGCTGGGTGAAAAATGCTCAGATACGCCCGTGGTCATCGCCTTCCGGGTAAACCCAATGTGTCAAAAATTTTCTATCAAACGGCTGCCGGCCATTGGTTCGGATACGATTTCGATTCAAAAAGGTTCCTGATCGATGCTTAAGCTTAACCAGTCAAAAAGAGGGAACCTTTCTTATCAATCTTCGCTCTGAGTCTGAATGAAGCGTCGCACCCGTTCGATTGTGCGAGCTGTGAGTGCTGGCGGTGATGTCCAGGGGAATACGTTGATGTCAGCGTTTGGCGCCAGGGAAGCAACGTCGATGGACGTTTGGTACGGATGAGCCGGAGTGTCGTCCGGTAGCACGAGGATCGGCGTCTGGCAGTTGGCGATAAGATCGCGTGACACACTGTAAAGGAAGTCCGGGTTCACTCGATACAAGTTGTGCAGATATGTATCGATTTGGCTTTGATCAAGGTCGGGCCGGTCGGGAAGCAGTTCCGGGGCCCAAATTTCCTGCCCGGATCGGTACATTACGTCAGGGTCGTTTGGCCAGTGTCCGACCGACTGGCAAAAGACCGCGGCGGCGACGCGGTCAGACGCGCGTTCCAATAGCTTTCCGGCGAAGCAGCCGCCTATGCAGTAGCCCATAAAGGCGAATTTTTCGATACCTAGATGGTCCATCAACCCGAGTTGATCTTCGGCAAAACCGCCCCAGGGGTCGTCGAGAGCGAGCGGTCCCGTGCTCTCGCCGCCATTGGCATTGCGCTGATCCATAGTGATGCAGCGGAAGTCATCTTTGAATTCTTCCATCGCGTTGATGACAGCAGTTGGCCACTTGGCGACACAGGAGTTAAGTCCGCCACCGGGTGTCACTAGCAACGGAAAGCCACTGCCGACTTCCTCATAGCGGATGCGGACATCGCCATTTTCATAGACCGGCATGGCTGTTTCTCCTTGACGTACGAGTGGTGTGTGGACACGACTGCGTCGCGTTTGTTGTTGCGGTGAATTGTACGACCCGGCTACCCCCAAGGGTCAAGACATGATGAGTACATCTTTGTAGAAAGGTCGAGAATTCCGCGGGCCTAAGATCCGCAGCATCTTTCCATTCATGACATGCCTGACGGTTTCTGGTTTGTTTGTCATGGGTGCAGTTATCTTCGAGTGCCTTGGCGTAATTTGGAGCGAATGAGTTGAAGTACCAGACGATGATATCCATCACAGTAACGAGCCGTTAAGCTTTTTAGTGAAGGGGGTGGTTGTTAATAAAACCGCCAAGGGGGGCGCGGATGGTGGGCACAACGCTTTTCATCTCTACTACCGTGCCTTGTCGAACGGACACCTGATCGCGTTGGAGGCATAAAACCGTGTGGCTGATAATCACCTGCACGCTGGTCACGACTCTCTATGCGACCACCATCACTATCGCCAACGTGTCGTTGCTGCAGATACAGGGCGCGTTGTCGGCCAGCCCAGATCAGGTTGCCTGGATCGTTACCGCCAATTTGATCGCGACTGCTGTGACCATTCCGCTCGCCGGCTGGTTTTCGAACCGTTTTGGCCGAAAACGCTGCATGATTTGGGGAACGATTGGTTTCGGCGCCGCCACTCTTATGTGTGGCCTGTCAAATTCGCTGGCCGAACTCGTTTTTTGGCGGGTCATGCAGTCCGCCTTCGGCTCGCCGCTCACGCCAATTTCGCAATCGATTGTTATCGATGAATTTCCTGGAGAGCGGCGCGGCTTTGCCACAGCAATCTATAGCATGGGGGTCAGTGTCACGCCGACGATCGCGCCGCTGGTCGGTGGTTATATTAGCGAAGAGATCTCATGGCGTTGGGTGTTTTTTATCCTGCTGCCGATCGCCTTAATTGCGCTGGTGGGCGTGCTGGCCTTTATCAAGCCGGACCCTCCGCGGGAAGAGCGGCAGAAACTTGACTGGACGGGTTTTGTCAGCCTCGCAGTTGCTGTGTCTTGCATCCAACTTATGCTCGACCGAGGTGAACGGGAGGACTGGTTCGAGTCGCTTGAGATCATCATAGAAGGTGCTGGCGCGGTTATTTTCGGTTGGATATTTCTGGTGCATAGTTTGACGAGTGACCGCCCTTTCCTCGATCCACGTCTGCTGATGGAACGCAATTTCGCGTTGGGTATCGGCATCACTCTGGTCTTTGGCATGCTGTTCGTGACGCCCATGGTTTTGATGCCGGCTATGATGCAGCAACTCCGCGGTATACCAGAGTTAACTGCCGGACTGTTTATCGGCGCGCGGGGACTTGGCACCATGTTGTCGCAGGTCATTATGATCGCCTTTGCGCATCGTTGGGACCCGAGAGTGCTCTTCCTGATCGGGTTTGGGACGCAGACCTACGCGGCTTTGGTGATGCTGCAATTCGATATGAATGTATCGCTTGGCGAAATTGCCTGGTTGATGGTGATCCAAGGTTTCGGCGTCGGCTGCATTTGGGTGCCTATGACCCTGGTTACCTTCTCGAATTTTGATCCTCGCCGCACAGCGGATGGGGCAGCACTGTTCCACTTTGTCCGTTCAATTGGCTCCAGCTACTACATTTCTGCAAGCTACGTGGTCATCTTTCATAGCCAGAAAATCAACTACAGTGACCTTGTCCAGTGGATCAATCCGTTCAGTGAGCGTTTGCGTCTGGTAGATGCCTTAGATCAATGGGACATAGGTACCACGGCGGGTCTCGCCAGTATCGCGGGCGAGGTAACGCGTCAGGCAACAACCATCGGCTACATCAACGCCTTCAACCTGTTTTTTTGGACCTCACTCCTGGTTTATCCGTTGATTGCTCTGATAGTGTGGCCGGCGCGCGGCTACCAGCCCCGACGCTAACGGTGACTGAATTATGGCCTTAAAAATAAATGAAGTAGGCCTCCGGTTCGGAGTTTCGCGTTGAATTGGCAGTCGATAAATTATTGCGCCGGTGTGTGTTTCACGCAAGCGAGAAGAGACCTATACCAAAGTGAAACAGGTAGCTGGCTCTGAGATCGCTCCGCTCTTTGCGTCAGGCGTAATGTCGTTAAAAACCACCTCAAGCGTTTGGCACGGATACGAGAGTTTGCCCTTCGACGCCTTTGCTGCACTCGTCTCCGCCATGCGGGGCGCGTTTTAATACGTCTCAGTGTTTAGGCTATAGTACAGGGATGACCCCAAGCTGACCAAAGGAAAACTAGAGATTTCGACCCTCCTTACGACACTGAGCCCGGAAAGACTCGCCCGCCACTACGCGGATCGCCATTGGCGCGACAAGACCATATACGACCATGTATGCGATTATGCGGAGCAGACCCCGGACGCTCCGGCGATCCACGACTGTTTTCGAACTATCGATTACTCGACTTTGCGCAAGTCGGCTGATGCCCTCGCACTAGACCTTTATCGCCGGGGGCTCCGAGCGGGACAGCGTGTGGCGGTCTGGTCTCCGAGCCGCTTTGAAACCGCAGCCACACTTCTGGCCTGCTCCCGGAACGGTTATGTGTGCTGCTCGTCGCTACATCGTGACCACACGGTTGGTGATATCGTCGGATTAATCGATCGAATGCGAGCTACAGCCTTGGTGTTTGAAGTTGGGTACGGGGCAGACGCTGAGCGGATTGATTTTGACGCTGCAATCAAATCGATGGGCAGTCTGTCTTGCATTTATAAACTGCCGCCGCTTAGCGAAACCACAGTACTGGCGCCGCTTTTCGATGGTTGTTTCAAGGACGTCGATCAGGCAATCCAGCCGAATCCCGTAAAGACCCCGGATGCTCCGGTTTATCTCGCCTTTACGTCTGGCTCAAGCGGCGAGCCGAAAGGCGTTCTGCATAGCAATAACACCTTACTGGCAAATTCCCGGTCCATCACCGTGGATTGGAACATGAACGCCCAGTCCGTGATCTATTCTATGAGCCCGCTGAGCCACAATCTTGGCTTTGGAGCGATGATAAACGCGTTCACAGTTGGCGGGGCCCTGGTAATCCACGATTTGGTAAAAGGAAACAGCTTGGTCGATAGGCTCGCCGATACTGGAACCAGTTTTCTGTTCGGTGTTCCGACGCACGCGATAGATTTATTGGACGAACTGGAAGCTCGGCCGGAGATTAAGTTGGACAAGCTTGCTGGCTTCAGGATTTCAGGTGCGGCGGTCCCAGACCACGTCTGTATGAAGTTAACGGAGCGTGCAATCATGCCGCAGAGCGGATACGGCATGACTGAGGCCTGTTCTCACAACTACACCATGCCTGATGATAATCCGCAGCGGATTATGACAACTTCTGGGTGCACTTGCGACAGTTATGAGATCCAGATCTTTGATCGGGAGAACCAAGACGAGGTTCTCCCGGCCGGCGAAGTCGGCCAGATTGGCGGTCGCGGTGCCAGCCTTATGCTAGGTTATTTCAACGATCAGGCGGCGACGGAGGACGCCTTTAATACCGAAGGGTGGTTCATGACCGGCGACCTGGGCTGGGTCGACGAGGCCGGCTATATCCGTATTACGGGCCGAAAAAAGGATGTTATAATCCGCGGTGGCCACAATATTTTTCCAGCGCGGGTTGAAGGTCTGGCCATTACCCATGACAGGCTTAAACAGGTTGCCGCCTTTCCCGTCGCGGACGAGCGGCTCGGTGAACGAGTATGCCTGGCGGCCGTTGTAATCGACAGCAAGCCCTTCGATCCCTCTGACTTGCTGTTTCATCTTGAAAAGGAGGGCTTGTCGAAATACGACATGCCAGAATTCTTCCTAAAGCTTGAGGCGATGCCGCTAACCGCGTCCGGTAAGATCTTGAAACGGAAAATTGTTGATTGGGTCGTAGAGGGCCGCGTTACACCGCGTCCTCTGCGCGCCAATTAAAGGGTCAGAAAGACAAGCTTAAGAATCCCAACTCACCGCGCCAAGCGGTAAGCAAAAAAGGACAGGCAATGCGCGCAGTGATTCTACGCGAATTCGGCGACATCGAAGATCTTGAGTTTGGAACGCTTCCTGACCCTGTCATAAAGGCAAATGACGTGTTGATTAAAGTTGACGCGGCCTCAGTAAATTTTGTCGATCTTCTCGTCATTGGCGGGAAGTATCAGTTTCTTCCAGACCGTCCGTTCGCACCCGGTAAGTTGGCCAACGGAACGATCGTGGACGTCGGGCCGGGGGTCAGCAATCTGAAGCTTGGTGACCGTGTGCAGACCATGGAAGAGAGTGGAGGATTCGCAACGTTGCTGAAAGCGAAAGCAAGTCAGTGTATTCCTCTGCCCGATGCTCTTTCTGCCGTTGATGCAGCGTCGATGTCGTTGGTGTTCGATACCGCTTGGTTTGCGCTGCGCGAGCGTGGGCGTATCCAGCCAGGTGAGACGGTCTTGGTGCTTGGTGCAACCGGCGCAGTTGGGTTTGCCGCTATACAACTCGCCAAAACGATGGGTGCCAAGGTCATTGCTGGTGTGTCATCGCCGGCAAAATTCAAGTTGGCATTGGCTGGCGGAGCGGATGGGGTCGTCGATCTGTCCGCTGAAGATTTGCGCAACAGCCTGCGTTCTCAGGTATATGATCAGACAGACGGGCATGGCGCGGATATCATTCTAGACATGCTAGGCGATGAAATCTTCGACGCTGCTATTCGCGCAGTCGCTTGGAAAGGGCGAATGGTTGTAATCGGTTTTGCAGCGGGACGTATCCCTACACTCAAGGTGAACTACGTGCTGCTCAAAAACATGGAAGTCAGCGGCCTTCAGGTGAGCGACTACCGCAAGCGAGATATGCCGCAAATGCTTGCCTGTTTCAAAGAGGTCTACGATCTTCGCGCTGCTGGTAAAATTAGTCCGTCGGCAACGGAGACGTTCGCCCTGGAGGAGTATCAGAAGGCCTTATCTCGGATCCGGGATCGGACAGCGACTGGACGTGTTGTCTTGATGCCGCAGGAATGAGCAGGCGCCAGAACGAAGCAAGCTGTCCGTTCAAGACGCTTCAATCTGCCAGCATTAGCTCCACTAACCGGTCCGGAGTACTCAACATCGGGTAGTGGCCGGTCTCGATTTCGTGCCAGGTTGCCCCGAGTGTTTCTGCGGCGCGTTCCTGGTGCGGGCGTCCCGGATTAACAGCTTCGGTGCAGTAAATAACTGTCGTCTTCCAGTTCTCCGACCAGAAGCTCGGCAGTTTGATCGGCTCGTAGAAGCAGGCGCGGGGATGCAAGGTTACTCGGTCGATCGCCCATTGGCGCAGCTTGGGGTCAAGGTCCTGGAATAGACTGTCAGCGGCATCCTCCGGGGTGCGGCCAACCGCCACGTCGTTTTCGACAGACCCCTTCCTTACCACGATATCACGAATCTTTTCTCCATCCATTAAGGCCAGCGCATCGGCAAGGACGATACGGTCGATATAATGCCGCGCGCGCTCCGCCGCCGCCGCTAGTACCATGCCACCGCTAGAGGTGCCGACGAGAACCACATCGTTGAGATCTTCCATCTCGATTAGTTTGGCTATCTCCGCACCATGGGTTTCAGTGTTTATGCCAAGTCGGAGCGTGTGGGCCCGTTCACCACAACCATCGAGGGAGGGCGCATAGACCCTATGTCCCTGCGCCTCCAGGCGCTGCCGTACCGGGCTCCAGATCCAGCCACCCTGATAGGCGCCATGCAGTAACACGAACGTCGTCATCGACCTTTCCCCTCGATCAAAATCAGTAAGCGTTAGTGTGAGTATTCTCACGCGCTCCGCAAGCCGCCCCGAAGGACTGACCTTTTACGTGGTGCCAGCTCCGTGATTGTGCTGACCTTCCGCCAGACAGCAAAGCGCGTCGTAGATCTTGCTGTCAATCTCGATACCCTCGCGTTGCAGCCTTTTACGGGTACGGTAGCTGCGTTCGCCCGGTATACGAATTTCATCGATGCCCTCAAGCCGCGGTGATGCTTTGATCGCAGTGATCCGCTGTGCCAGATCGCGCTGGTAGTCTTCCAGAGGGATAAACAGGTCAGGTTTGAAGGCGATGATCATGTAGCCCCGAATGTCGTCGACCGAACGCGCACTGGCGCAGAGCCCGCCTAGCGCCTCCATTGCGAGGGCCAGCCCGAAGCCCTTATAGCCACCCTCCGGCCCACCGAAGGGCAGTAGGGTACCCTGCTGCCCTTCGTTAGCATCGGTTGTAGGTCGGCCTTCTCCGTCGAGCGCAACGCCTTCCGGGATTGGAGTACCCATACGACCTCGAAACTGCAAATCGGTGCCCATGAAGGCGGACGTGCCCATATCGATGACCAAAGGATCACCCTCACATGGAAAGCCGAAGGCGATCGGGTTAGTGCCGAGCACTCGTGTCGATCCACCGAAGGGGGCGACCAGAGGATGCGCGCTGACGGTGTGGATGCCGACCAGGCCAGAACGCGCCATCTTCTCGCAATAATACGCGCTACGGCCGCTCATCCAGCTATTCGAGAGGCAGATGATGGCGAAGCCGTGTTGGGTCGCACGGGTGATCGCTTCCTGTGTGGCGTGGTGTATTCCCAGCATCCCGACATTGTTGCCGCCGTCGATCAACGCCGAGACTGCCGTTTCCATCACGATACGGTAAGGCTGGCGCGGCAGCTGGAAGAACTCTGCATCGACGATGTTGAGTAACTTAGGCAGTCCAGAATACTCATAGCCGCAAAGCGCGCAGTCAAGCACATGACTGGCGAGGATGCTGGCCTCTTCATCGTTGTATCCCACGGCGCGCATCGCTCGTTCCGATAGGTTCTGCGCTTCTGCAACGGTAAGGTGAATTCGGTCTGTCATCATGGGGGACATCCTGCACTGCCTCGTTTGCGTTGGGAAGTCGCGCGGGATGGCCTTTATGGCGGTGGCAGCGTAGGGGTATGATCCGTCGTGATTAATAGGCGGAAAGGGAGCCCATGATCTACGCGCGAAGTGGCACCGATGCGCTGGCCCAACGGGATGTCGTGATTTCGCCGGGTACGGGGATCCAGCATTGGGGCACCGTGTTCTTCGGTCCGCGCACCTCGACTGAGGCTGGGCCTGGACCGCAGGCTACAATGTCAGAGTTGCAGGCTAATGAAGCGATCAGACCGCATTTTCACGGCGTGACGATGTTTCAGCTTTTCATCGCAGGGTCCGGCACGATCGGCAACCGAGGTCAGAATCTGAAACCGCTGACTATCCAGTTCAAGGACAGATATACCGCCTACGGACCGGTCACGGCCGGACCGCAAGGCCTGTCGTTCGTCGCATTGCGGATGATCACCGCCGATTCCAAACCTGTCTACATCCACAACAAAAAAGAAGCTCAGGCCAGGATTCGTCCTAGCAAGCGGCGTAATCTTACTTCGGACCCAATCGAATTTTCGATTGCACCGGTTCTCAAGGCGCGTACTGAAGAGACCTGGGAGACTGCGCTGGAAGACGATGACGGGATGTGTGCCCAAGTCGTTCGGCTCGGCGCAAATATGGCGGTATCGGGACCGGATCCAGCTATCGCTGGCGGCTATTACGTTTTCGTTGGCAATGGCAGCCTGTTACAAGGCGATGAAGAGCTTCCGGTTTGGTCGATGGTCGTTGTGGAGAGCTCTGAAGACGGTTTCGAGCTTCGGTCTGGAGGCGACGGGTTGGAGGCACTAGTCCTGCAGTATCCCCGCGATGATGGTTGATTGTCGACTTTGATGCGTGACCGAGCAGATGTCGCGCTCTACAGCGCAGTCGACGCGCGCTTAACGCATTATGCGATGGATATCGCGACGGCGACCCTAGACGCGCGAGGTACCATCAATCTGCCGGCGAAGGTGCAATACGCGTGGCCACACCCCAAATATAGGGTTCTCTACGTTGCGACCAGCAGCGGTGGCCCAGGCGTACCGTCGGGACGTAATCACGTTACCGCTTTGGCTATATCGCCGAGCGGGTCACTAAGACCGCATGGCGAGCCGCGTACCCTGCCGCGACGCGCAGTACACCTCTGCGTGGATCCATCTGGCGATTACGTGTTCAGCGCTCATAATTTCGAGGGTGGGGGTATGACCATCCATCGCATCACACCGGATGGGTCGCTCGGTTCGCCTGTGCCTCAGGGCGACGACCTGGACTATGGGAACTATCCGCATCAGGTGATGGTATTCCCGGCGGGAGACAAGATTTTGATTGTCGATCGCGGTATCAACGCGAAATCGGACACGCTCGAGGTGCCCGGCGCCTTGAGGACCTTCGGCCTCGAAAACGGTAAGCTTTCAGCAGACCAGGTGATCGCGCCGGGCGATGGTTTTGGTTTTGGGCCGCGCCATATTGCCTTCCATCCGACACGGTTGTTTCTCTATGTGTCTGATGAACGCAGAAACAAACTGCGCGTGTTTGTGTGCCCCGGTGGCCAGGTTAAAGCGGAACCGATCTTCGTCTGTGAAACGCTAGCAGAGCCTGATGATATCCGGCCGCGGCAGCTTGCGGGACCGATTCATATCCATCCCAGTGGGAAGTTTGTTTATGTCGCAAACCGATCCGACCACGGTGCTGCCGAGGGTAACCTCTTTCGTGGCGGTGAGAACAATATTGCCGTCTTCGCGATCAACGAAGCAACCGGCGAGCCGAGCCTGCTGCAACACGCGCCAACCCATTCGATCCATGTGCGCACCTTTTCCCTGGATCCGGGCGGCCAGTTGCTGATAGCGGCTAGCATTATGGGGCTCGATATTGCCGTTAGCGGTCAAACCCTTCCCGTGCCAGCGGGCCTATCCATCTTCAAAGTCAGTGCGGATGGTAAACTGTCGTTCCTACGCCGCGACGGCGTTAAAACGTTTGGCACAGAGCGCCAATACTGGGCTGGGATAGTTGGGTTTTCTTGAACCCGGGTTAGAATCCGATATGCGAGCCACCATCGATATTGAGGTGCTGTCCTGTGACGTAGCTCGCCGTATCTGACAGGAGGAAGCAGCAGGGGCCGGCGACCTCGTCCGGCGTCGTCACTCTTCCCATCGGGATGCCAGCCATTGTCCGTTCGGCGAATTTCGGGCTGCGGATTACTTCGGTCATCGGCGTTTCCACGACACCGAAACAGACGCTGTTCACGCACACGCCGTAGCGCGCCCATTCGCGCGCTGCACTCATTGTGATGCCGAGTACGCCAGATTTTGCCGCACCGTAATTGATCTGGCCAACTGTGCCCTTACGACCGGCAACCGAGGATACATTGACGATGCGGTTGGGGCTGTCGTCGCCTTCTTTCGCTCGCTCGATCATATGCCGGCCAACAGCCTGCAGGCAGTGGAACACGCCGGTCAGGTTCACGTCGATCACTGCTTGCCAGTCGGCGACCGACATTTTGTGGATCATTGCCGTGCGGATGATACCAGCATTATTGAACAGCCCATTGATCCGGCCGTGTTGCTCGATTACCGCTGCGACGGTTTCTTGTACGAAGGCGGGTTCCGCGACACTACCAGTATAGACGGTTACGTCGCCGTCTATCATATCGGCGGTTTCCTTTGCGCCCTCGCCATTGAGGTCGACTAGCGCCAGCTTCGCTCCGAGCGCGCCGGCTTTTTTGGCCACGCCGCGACCGACACCCTGGGCTGCGCCGGTGATGATAATAACACGGTCTTGCAGGTTCATCGGATGGTCCATGAGATGTCTCCCAATATGCTTTTCTATTCCGACCCGCACACTATGATGCCGCCTTTAGACGATCAATCGCACGGACCTCGCAAAATGCCTATCCATCCGCAATGCCAGGCGATCCTTGACGCGATGGCTAAAGCCAACGGTCCAACTGTGTTCGACAGCCGCGAGCCGGCGGAGGCACGGCGCCTTTACGCGGCGGGGACTGCGGTTTTTGCGCCGGAAACTCCGCCGCTTCGGTCGGTTAAGAACTTGGTGGTGCCTGGTGTAGCGACTGATATACCCACTCGTATCTACACGCCGGAGGCCGCGGTCGAGCGCTTACCTGTTCTGGTGTTTTTGCATGGCGGCGGTTGGGTGTTCGGCAGTCTCGATACGCATGACGCATTGTGCCGCTTATTGGCGCATCAGGCTGAATGCCTGATCGTCTCGGTTGATTACCGGTTGGCGCCTGAGCACAAATTTCCCGTTGGGCTCGAGGATTGCTTGACTGTGCTTGAATGGGTGGCGGCTAACGCCGCGTCGATCGGCGGTGACCCATCGCGTTGCGCTATTGGGGGCGATAGTGCCGGAGGCAACTTAGCGGCTGCGGCCTGTCAGGTCGTACGCGATAAGGGCGGACCCGCCCTCGTTTTTCAACTGCTCATCTATCCGGCTGTCGACTTTACGGCTGATATGACAGCACCGCGGACCAATGGTAGTGGTTTCGGGTTGTCGGACGCCGCGATCGCGTGGATGCGTGACTGCTATCTTAATGACCCGTTCGATGCGACTGACCCCATGGCCTCGCCCGGCATAGCTAAAAACCTGGGAGGTTTGCCGCCAGCCTTGATCCAGACGGCGGAGTTCGACCCACTACACGATGAAGCCAAAGCCTATGCAGAGGCGCTGCGCGCCGCTGGCGGTACGGCGATCCACATCAACTATCCCGGTATGATCCACGGTTTCATGCGCATGGGGGCCATGGTTGATGAAGCCGCTGTTGCGATTGATGACGCGTCGAAGGCGCTGCGCGGAATTTTTACAGAGGGAGCTGACTAGGGGGCTGTTTTTTCGGGGAAGTTGCGCGGAATCTGAGTCAACTCTCCAGGAAGTAAGTAATGCCCTCCACTATCTTCCGGTAGGTTGCCTCATTCTGTTTTGCTGAGTGAAACAGTATAGCTTTGTCCGCGGTCAGAGGCGCTGTGACCGAGATGTCCCCGATGTCAGGTGTCGAAGGTGCGTTATTGAGTGCCATTAACTATCGGGACGGTCGTGATAATATTTCGGCACCATCAAGATGTTGTCGAATTCAGTCGTTGCAATCTGCATTACTGTTTGCACCAGGCTGCAGATAAGTTTCTGGAGGCCAATCCGTTGTTTGGAATTTAGTGTCACCGACAGCCTTTCAAAGTGTGTGTGGGGTTGGTCGCTGCGTATCGGCGCGGACGAGACATCACCTTGCTACTGTTGCAATAGGAAAGCCCAATTCTTGGCAGAGAGCACAAACACAATAGAAAGAGACGCAGCTGATCCGATCGAAAAGCGGGCACTGCAGGCGTTGATGGCGCGATCGGATGGTCCGGGGTTGCGTCAGGCCGGGCTGCATTTCGCACTCATCGGCTGCACTGGTGTGCTGGTTGTTTTTGCGCTTGAGAGCTGGTGGCTATGGCCAGCCATGCTGTTGCATGGGCAAGGCCTTGTTTTTCTGTTTGCTGCCGAGCATGAGACGGCGCACCGCACAGCCTTCAAGTCGCGTTGGCTGAACGAATTGGTGATCTGGATTGCCGGCCTCGTGGTGCTGTTGCCGCCTTCCTATTATCGCGCTTTCCATTTCGCCCATCACCGGCATACCCAGGATAGGGAGTATGATCCGGAACTTCACTTCAAGAAGGTTGATCGTTGGTCCGGCTACCTCCTCTATATGTCCGGCCTGACCTATTGGAAGGCTGCGATCGTGAATATGCTGCGGGCGATGATCGGCCGCGCCGAGGCGCCCTTTATCGGCCCTCGCGACCGCGCCTTAATTGTGCGCGACTCACGCATCATGGCCACGATATATGTCGCTGCCGGGGCCAGCGCACTCTGGCTTGGCCCCTGGCTACTGTATCTATGGGTGGTGCCCATGGTCTTAGCTCAGCCCTTCGAACGGATGTGGATCATCGCCGAGCACACTGGGTGCGATCAAACGTCTGACCCCACCACTGCCGACATGTTCCGTAACACCCGCACAACTCGCATGAATTGTGTCATGCGCTTTCTAACTTGGAACATGGGCTACCATGCTGAACACCATGCCTTTCCAGCAGTGCCGTTCCATGCATTGAAGGAACTACACGTGTTGGTTGGGCACCAAGTCGAAACGCAGGCGCGGGCCTATTGGACGTTTCACACCGGCTGGTGGCGGCTGGTTCGACAAAATGCTAGACGGCGGGATGCGGTTGTTACCTCCGGCCGCTAGCCTTTACCGGTTCTTTTTTCGCCAACCTTCGATGTATTCGATCACGGTATCTGCGTCTTTGATATCAGCGTAGCGGCGACCGATATCGCGCAGGTTATCCTGGTGTGGACCCTCGTCATGATCGCCAACGCAGTCCTCCGGCACGATGGTGCGGAAACCGTGGCTGAAGCTGTCTATGGTCGAAGCGCGGATACAGCCACTAGTGACACATCCGGTCATAATGACGGTGTCGACCCTTTCCTTGGCGAAGAAACTAGCGACGGGGGTTTCAAAAAAGATAGAAGGGCCGCTCTTGCACAGCCCCATATCGTAGCCCTCATCGAAGATGCGCGGCTCGAGCTCTGTGCCCGGAGCGCCATGGATAAACTGCTCGCGTACTGCCTGGACCTTCCAATGTGGCATCTCGCGTTCGCTATGATAGCTGGTCCAGCAATTGGCAATTGGCACGCCTGCGCGACGCGCTACGTCCAGCAAGCGGGCGCTGTTCTGAACGCCCCGTTCGATTAACGGGGCCCCGCCGAGTGGGTATTTCGGGTCGGTGAAGGCGGTCATATAGTCAACAACGACGATGCCGGGCTTCTCACCAAAGCCGATTTCGCCGCTGTTATATGTGCGCTGTTCATAGATGTCTGGCATCGTTCCGCTCTTTCAAATCAGATTTTTTCATGGTGGCTCGCGCCGCCCGGTTTCGTCGACTATAAGAATGCCTTGGCACACAGTGCCGCGAAAGGATTTTCGGTGGAATTCACGCAGTTGGGGAAGACGGGACTGATGGTCAGCGTGGCCGGGCTGGGCTGTGGCGGTGGCAGCCGTCTTGGGATGAACCGGGGATTGAGCACGGCGGAGTCCGTGGCGCTAGTGCGAACGGCAATGGATCTGGGCGTCAACTATCTCGATACGGCGGCGGTATATGGGACCGAGGGAATAGTTGGCGAAGCGATCAAATCGGTGCCGCGTGACGAGATCTACGTGGCGACCAAAGCGACGATCCGTAAGGGTATGGAGTTGCTTCCGGTGGAGGACGTGTTAGCGAGCCTCGACAATTCCTTGCGCACGCTTGATACCGACTATGTCGACGTCTTTCAGTTCCACGCGGTGCCGCCTGCGCTTTACGATCGCATTCGAGAGGAATATGCGCCGGCCCTGCTCGCGGAGAAAAAAAAGGGCAAGCTTCGTCATCTAGGCTTGACCGAAACTCCGCCAAACGATGCGGCGGGTGAGATGTTGATCAAGGCTTCCTGCGATCCGGTTTGGGAGGTAGTCATGTTGGGCTTTCACATGATGCATCAGGTGGCGCGATGCAATTGTTTTCCGGGCACGATGGAAAATGGTATTGGCACTGTGCTGATGTTCGTCGTGCGCAGCATTTTCAGTATGCCGGGTCGACTGGAGGAGACGATGGCCTCCCTAGTGGAAGAGGGAAAGGTGCCGGCGTGGCTCGGCCAGGGCGACGGTCCGCTTGATTTCCTGATCCATGAGGGAGGCGCAAATACTGTGATCGAAGCGGCCTACCGCTACGCGAGGCACGAGCCGGGCACGGATGTGATCCTGTTCGGCACCGGCGTTGAGGAGCATCTGCGCACAAATTTGGCATCCATCTTAAAACCACCTCTGCCGGCAGAGGACATCGCCAAGCTGAACGAACTGTTCGGCCACCTCGAAGGCGTTGGGCTCGACCTGCCGGAGAAGCGGACCGGATAACGGGATGGCGTTGTAAAATTTCGTTGATACAAAAAAATGACGACTTTCAGGGAGTGTTTTCGTGAAACTGGTGACCTACGATGACGACAAGGGCGAGAGTTACGGCGTCGCGACTGATGACGGTATCGTCAATGTGGGGCGCGCTCTTTACTATCCGGATTTACGTGCTGTGCTAGAGGCCGACGCGCTGGAAGAGGTGCGCGACTATGTCGACGGTCGCGCTCCCGACACTGCTATCGAAGATGTAACCTTGCTACCGCCGGTACAGAAGCCAGACAAGATCATTATGGTTGGGCTGAACTACGCGACCCACGTGGCCGAGGGAGGACGCGAAACACCGCAATACCCAATGTTGTTTCCTCGTTATGCCAACACACAGGTCGGGCACGGACAAGCAATTATTAGGCCGAAGGCTTCCGAAAAGCTCGACTTCGAGGGCGAGCTGGCCTTTGTTGTTGGCAAAGCTGGTAGGCATGTTTCCAAGAAGAATGCCTACCAACATGTTGCCGGTTATGCCTGCTACAATGATGGCAGTGTGCGCGACTGGCAGCGGCATACTGGCCAGTTCATGCCAGGCAAGAACTTTATCGGCACAGGCGCCTTCGGTCCCTGGCTGGTGACGGCGGACGAGATCCCCGACCCCGAGGTCATGAGCCTCGTGACGCGCCTCAACGGAGAAGAAATGCAGCGCGCGACGATTGACGATCTGATCTTCGGCGTGCCGGAACTAATGAGCTATATCACCACCTTCACCCAGCTAGTGCCGGGTGATGTGATCGTCACCGGCACAACAGGCGGCGTCGGTGCCTATCGCGAGCCACCTGTCTGGATGAAAGAAGGCGACATGGTTGAGGTGGAAATTTCCGGCGTCGGTATTTTGCGAAACCCTATTACAAACGAATAGCAACCCAGTAGGAACCTCATGGACGCACCCACTAAGTTGCCGGACGCATGGGACGAGACGGCGGATATCGTCGTGGTCGGCTTTGGTGCGGCAGGCTTCGCCACCTCCGTCACCGCGCATGATCTTGGCGCCGATGTTTTGATCCTGGAAAAGGCGCCTGAAGGTGAAGAAGGCGGTAATACGCGCGTGGCCGGTCAGGGCTATCTCAACACGTCCAATCCGCGCAGTGCTGAGGCTTATCTGACAGCCCTCTGCGGTCCCTATAAGGTGCCGGAGGTCATGATCCGCACCTGGGCGGACGAGATGTGCCAGAACAATGACTGGCTCGCTAGCCTCGGTGCTGATCCGCAGGAACATCAGCATCAGCCGGCTGGCATCGAGTTCCCAGATCTGCCGGGATCCGACTGTGTGCACAAATTCCATGACGGGCCGACATACGGCTATTCGCTCACTTGGAACCGGTTTGAGAGCCTTGTTAAGGAGCGACCGATCCGCATCCTTTACGAAACGCCGGGTAAGGGGCTTATACAGAACGGTCAGACCGGTGAAATCGTAGGTGTACGCGCAATCCGTGACGGCGAGACTATCGCGGTTAGGGCGCGCAAGGCGGTCGTTCTGACTTGTGGTGGTTTTGAAAATAATCAACAAATGATACGCGACTATTTACCGGACCTGCCCTACTGCTATACGTCCGGTTCGCCCTACAACGAAGGCGACGGTGTTTCGATGGCGCTATCGGTTGGCGCCGACCTCTGGCACATGAACAACTATGCCGGCCCGACCATGGCCTTCAAGGCGGATGGGATCCCGACGACTTTCTCCATGCAGGCCTTTCATTTCAGTAAGGAGGTGGCAGGTGGAGCCATCGCGATAGGGCCAGACGGTAAGCGCTTTACTGACGAGAAGTACAAAAACCGTCATGGCAAGGTTCCGCTGCACGGCTCCTGGAAAAAGATGCCGACGCCCTGTCCGATGAACATGATATTCGACCACGGGCATATGAGAGCAGGGCCTCTTTGGGACGCTACGCCACGGCATGGTTGGACGCAGATCATCGAAAAATACGAATGGTCGGAAGACAACAGTGCGGAACTCGCCAAGGGATGGATCAAGTCGGCCGATACCGTAGAAGGGCTGGCCGAAAACATCGGGGTCAATCCAGCGGCGTTAGCGGACACGGTGGCCCGCTGGAATGCCGGATGCGACGCTAGTGCGGATCCGGAATACGGGCGTAGCATGATGCTAAACCCGATCGTCGAGGCGCCCTTTTACGCGATCGAGATGTCCCCCTGCATGCTTAACACACAAGGAGGGCCGCGGCGCAACGAGAAGGCGCAGATCGTCAGGCCCGGCGGAGCACCGATTCCACGTCTTTACAGCGCCGGTGAACTTGGCTCGATCTATAGCTATCTCTATCAGGGCACCGGTAATATCGGCGAGTGCCTGGTCTTCGGCCGTATCGCCGGTCGCAACGCAGTGACGGAACAGCCCTGGGATAGTAATTAGCGGACTGGATAGATGACCCATCATTTCGGCATGCTGATCCCCTCGACCAACACCACGGTCGAGATTGAGTACACGCGGCTCCTACCGCCGAGTTTGCAGGCGCATTACGCGCGGCTTGGAAAGGCGGAAAATGTGGTCTTTTCGGCGAGCCGCGACGACGATTTATCCTATCAGTCGAAGATGCTCGGTAATGCAAAAGTTGAGGTCATCGGGTTGACCCAGACGTCGGCTAGCCTGCATGAGGACGGCTACGATGCGAAAGCCAAGGCTCGCATGTCTGAAGGCGCCGGAGTTGCGGCGATTACTTCCGCCGAGGCGATTGGAGAGGCGGTTCAGGCTCTGCGTGCGCGCAGGATTGCGCTGATTTCGCCCTATTCCGATGCGGTGATGGCGCGGGCTAAGCGATATTACGAGAGCTACTACGGCCTTGAGGTGTTGGAGACGGCACCGTTCGGGGCCACAGATTCCTACGCCATAGGCGAACTAGGGCCGGAAAACGCGACTGATGCGTTCGCTCAGTACGATCGGCCGGAAATAGAGGCCTTGGTCCTGCCCGGCGGTAATTTTCCGACCATGGTCCATATTGCCGATTGGGAAGCGCGGTTCGGCAAGCCGGTTCTCACGACGAACCAGGTTGTGATCTGGGCAGTGATGCTCACGTTGGGTATCAGTACGCCGATATCTGGCTTGGGGCGTTTGCTGGAGGAACTGCCCACCAAAGCGGACTAATGTGCGCCGTTGTGGTGGATTTTTAATTTTTTCGGAGTATAGCGTGACCCGGTAACAAAATCGGGATCCGTCGAGATAGAAAGTGACGCTGGTGGGCATTACTCTTCGAATACTATCAAGTTGCAACTGTTAGCAATCGGGTGAAGTTGATGTCAGATGCGCACCAAGTCGATATGAGCACATCCAGTATCGACGGCGGGATTGGTTTTACCTGTTGCTACAGGGCGGGTGGCGAAGCCAACCCTGGGCTTATCCAGACTAGATAGTTTAGCACGTTGTCGGCACAGTCTGCTCCAAGGGCAAGCTGGCTCAGTTTGCCTCGCGACAAATCGAGGCCCCAATTGACGTATTGCTAAGTGTCGAAGCCGAATCGATTGTGCGCGGACGCAGACAACAGCGGAAGAGCCGACACGAGCCGCTCTTTGATTGGAAATCGAGGGATCGGATAACCGGTTGAATCGATGGAAGTCTGCGTGACCGGTGCACAGCTATCCGGATGTGATGCGTCGTGCGGATTAGACTGTTTTTGATCCTTAGTATGGTTGCGATATACGTCGATGCGAGAAGTAACAACGCAATAACTGGTGTTAAAATCCCACATGCCCACAATATAAGCTCACTCTGGTTGGCGTTGGCCGTCGCCCTCTTCGCTGGAACAGCGTTGCCGATCAGCGTGGCTGCACAATCCGAAGGCCTCTATGTGTCCGGCGCGCTCGGCGCCGTATGGCCGCAGGACGCGGAATTCGCCGGCCTTAGCTTCTCATCAGAGGCCGGTTTAGATCCGAGCGTTTTTGGCAGCATCGCGCTGGGTACGACAATCGGTGAAAATTGGCGCGGGGATGTTGCATTATCGCATCGCACCGTCGATGTGAATTCGATTTCGGGCGCCTTAAATGGAAGGGGGGAGATAAGTGGTTCCGCTGCCATGCTTAACGGCTACTACGACCTGTTCAGCGGGTCGAATTGGCGTCCCTATATCGGCGGCGGTATCGGCTTGATGCATCTAAGTACGGAAGGCATTGCCCCAATTGGCGGTTCAACGATCGATGACGAAGACATGGTCGTTGCCGTGCAAGGGATTGCGGGCATCGGGTACCGCGTGAACGATAGCCTTGGATTGTTCACCGATTATCGCTTCTTGGCGGCAACCGATGCGGGCTACACGACAACGGCCGGGCAATCCGCGGATGGCGAGTATAGCGAACATCGCATCGTTTTTGGGCTTCGCTGGTCGTTCGGTGGATTGGAAACTGCGCGAAAGGCCGCAGTGACTACTTTCATGGAGCCGAAGGCGACTGCGAAGAAGCGCTTGGATATGCCCTGGTCGCCGGAAGACCGGCCTAAGGCGTTGCCCGCGATAAGGAATCCCTTGGTGCCGGCAAAAAAACCGACCCCGACCCCACCCAAACAGGTGGCCCAGACGCCGAAGCTCGACAAGGCCACGGTGGCTGGTCAGCGGTTTTTAGTCTATTTCGAATGGGACCGCTGGGCGGTGACGGGCAAGGCGCGCTTGGTTATTCGATCCGCCGGCGAAGCTGGTACGGGCGGACGTGAGACGCAGATACACGCAATCGGACACGCCGACCGGTCCGGCCCGGCTCGCTATAATATGATGCTGTCAAAGCGCCGGGCAGAAGCCGTTAAGGCTGAACTCGTGAAGCTTGGGGTATCGGCGGATGCGATTACTCTTGAATGGAAAGGAGAGGCCGTCCCCGTTGTCCAAACGGCCGATGGTGTGCGGGAGGCCGAGAATCGGCGCGTCGAAATTCTAATAAAATAGGCTACTATCCTAAGGCCAAAAGGAGCCGATGACCCGACGTTTCGACAGGTTCGATTTCGACGTGGCGCGGTCAATTAAGATTTGCACGCCTTAGGGGATATTGCGGTAAATTTGAAGCCCATCATGACGAATTTCAAAGAGCCGTGCCACATTCCAATCGTTTAAAGAAAATTCACGAACCAGCCACTACGCGATCACTATACCTCCCCTGCCAGCCTTGAGGGGCAGCTTTGATTAGTAGCCCTAGTGTAGTGCTAATATAAGCGTGTTTTGCGCATACGTATCGATATCACGTGAGGGTTTGATGCTGAGCCGTCAGGACAACGAATATCTTACCTGCACGGGACCGGATACACCCATGGGTGCATTCTTGCGACATTTCTGGATGCCGTTCATGTTGTCGCAGGAAATTGCCGAGGCCGATGGCCCACCGGTCCGTGTCCGGTTGCTTGGCGAGGACTTGCTGGCCTTTCGAAACAGTGAGGGACAGCCGGCATTGGTCGATCGTTACTGCCCCCACCGACGAGTGAGCCTGTTTTTTGGGCGCAACGAGGAATGCGGTATCCGCTGCGTTTATCACGGATGGAAGTTCGACGTTGATGGCAATTGTGTCGACATGCCTTCCGAGCCCTCTGACAGTAGTTTCAAGGAGAAGGTAAAGCTGAAGGCTTACCCTGTGCGCGAGAAGGCAGGCATCCTGTGGGCCTATATGGGGCCATCAGAAACATTGAGCGACCTTCCTGATCTGGAATGGATGGCAGTGCCAGAAGATCACCGTTACGCTTCGCGCTGGTATCAGCACAGTAACTTTGTACAGGCGGTCGAGGGCGAGATCGATTCCGCTCATGTCAGTTTTTTGCACCGTAAGATCGAGAACGATGCAGCGAATAAGGCGGCGCTGACCGGCGCCTATTTCTCCGGCGATACAGCACCAAAATGGAAGGTCGTGGAAACGGATTTCGGCATGACTTTGGGGGCACGTCGCCGGGTCGAGAATGGTGGTTACTATTGGCGGATGAACCAATGGTTCTATCCCTTTTATACGATGATTGCGCCGGTGCCCGGCGAAGCCACCACGACCCGTATGTGGGTGCCCGTGGACGATGAGCATGTGAACATCATCTGCATCAGCTATCGCACCGATAAGCCGGTTTCAAAGCTTGAGCTTAACAACTGGCGCAAGGGGTTGAATTCGCATGCCGCGGTAATCTCGGGTACTCATAAACTCGCCGCCAACGAGAGCAACGACTACAATATCGATCGCGTTCTGCAGAAAAATGAGACTTTTACCGGAATCGTCGGAATTCGAGCGCAGGATGCGGCGATGACGGAAAGCCCTGGCCCGATCGTTGACCGCTCATTGGAACATCTTGGTACCTCGGATACGGCGATAATCAAGATGCGTCGGCTGCTGATTGACGGCGCTCGGGCACTGGAACTGGGGGAGGCGCCCGCTGCCGCCCGTGATGGATCGTTCTATCGCGTCCGGTCCTATTCCGTAGTCATCGACTCGGAAGAGGATTTCGACGAACGGGCCGAAATCATGGAGGCCATGCAGGTCGCCAAAGCTGGCGTGCAGGCCGCGGAGTAGAGGTCAGTCCCCAATCACGACCTGTTCGTCGACGATGAAACTGGTAACGGTTTGGATGAAAAGCGTGCCGTCTTCAAACATAGCGCGCGCCTCTGGGCTACCGAGTGCTCTCTCCATGCTCTCCCGGTCGTCGAACCACATCTCGACGAACCCGTCTATCTGCTGTGTCGAAGGCGGCAGGTCGGGGTGGTGGGTCGCTTCGGTGATATGGTTCTGCACATATCGCCTTATGCCCGGCACCTTCTGCGCCAGTGGTCCGTGCACTTCCAGCCAGTGTTTCGCGAAAGCCTCCGGCGTGTAGGACGTTTTGCGGGTGAGAATCGAAACACGCTTGATCATCGGAAGTCGAAGCCCTGCGATTTCAATTCCTCTCGCAGCTTATCGCGTAGCGGCGGGTGAAACTTATTGTCCATATCGTGCGTCCAGCTATCCGTCGTCGTTGATTTGCCGATTGACTCGTAATGCGCGGCCAGCGCGCGATCGTAATCGTCCAGCGAGGCGATTGTTGCCTCTTGGTCGTACTTTTCGTAATGGATCGTTGCGCCGATATCCATGCGCGGTTTCTGTGGCGGCTGCTCCGCGGGCCAGCCGAGACACATTCCGAAAACACAATAGACCCGATGGGGCAAGCCGAGGATCTTTGCAGACTCTAACGCGTTGTTGCGCACAGCGCCGATCATCAGGCCGCGAAGGCCGAGCGATTCGGCGGTTAGATAAGCCGACATGCCGATCAGGGCTACGTCGATACTGGTGACCAGACCAGTCTCCATATTGTTTTCGTTGAGGTTATGCTGATGCTTCATCAAAGCGTAATCGATGCGCGTCATGTCGGCGCAGAAGGCCAAAAAGACGGGCGTATCAGCAACGTGCTTCTGTCCGCCCGTTACCACTGACAATTTTTGCTTGATCTCTGGATCACGCACCACGATGACGGTGTATGACTGGATGTTGGATGAAGTTGGAGACCGGAAAGCGGACTTGAGAACTGCTTCCACCATCTCGTCAGGCACGGGTTCGTCACTATACTTTCGAATGCTTACGCGATTTTCAAGAAGACGGATCGTTTCGCTCGTATAGGTCTCGTTTACGCTGTCAGGCATTAAAATTTCCTTGGAAGGCTTCGGCTGATTACACCTTGCATAGCATGGATGCCGCCAGTGGGTATAATTTGGGCAACCGTAATACAGGGCCAGTCGAGTTGGTTTTAGGAGTAAATAAATGACCGCGTCACACAGGGTTTCGCCTAAGGCGCTAGAAGGCATACGCGTATTGGACTTCACTTGGGTACGGGCGGGCCCTTGGTCGACGCGGTGGCTCGGTGCTATGGGGGCCGAAATCATCAAAGTGGAATGGCCGGCGAATGAACGCGGCCGGCTGACCGCGGTGACGCCGAAAGGGATTGAACAAAGTCTCAACTCGTCGCCGACCTTTAATGACACCAACCCAAACAAGAAAAGCATCACTGTCAATATGCGCTCGGATGAAGGGTTGGCGGTAATTAAGAGGCTGGTCGCCATCTCTGATGTGATAACGGAGAATTTCAGTCCCAAGGCGCTGCGCAGTTGGGGCCTTGGTTATGACGTGCTACGCGAGATCAAACCAGACATCATCTACGTGTCGCATTCCGGAATGGGACACACTGGTCGGCAGGGCGAATACACGATGATGGGTCCGACGGCGCAGGCCTTTTCCGGTATGACGCATTTGTCCGGTCTGCCGGACAAGCCTCCGGCTGGCTGGGGCTGGTCGATCCTCGACGATCTGGGCGGAACCAATATCGTTAACGATGTGCTGAGCGCGCTGCATCGTCGTAATCGAACGGGCTTGGGACAGCATGTTGACCTTTCGCAAATGTTAAACGGAGTTTCGCTGCTGGGGCCGGCCTTGCTGGATGCCACAGTCAACGGGCGTGGATCAAAGCGTGCGGGTTTCCCGCCGGGCAATCGCGCGCACTGGCCTGGGACACCGGTTCTGAACAATTATAGAGGCCCGACAGTTGCGCCACACAACGCCTACCGCACCGCGGGCAGCGGCTACAACGACTGGTGCGCAATCGTCTGCCATGACGATGCTGAGTGGCGTGCCTTGATAACAGTGATGGGCTCACCAGCCTGGGCATTAGAAGATCGGTTTTTGACGATGAGGGGACGGCTCGAACATCAGGAGGCGCTTGACGAGGGCATTGAGAGCTGGACTAAAACACTAGAGAAATACGCTGTGATGGAGGCATGCCAGGTGGCTGGTGTCCGCGCGATGCCGGTGCAGAGTAGTGAGGATCGCATTGACAACGATCCGCAATTGGCGCACCGCGAGTTATTCAGCGAGATGAAGCACCCAGTGCTTGGCCGCAACAAGTTTCAAAACGCACCTTTCAAGCTGTCGGCGACGCCGGTGGTGCACCATCGTGCGGCGCCACTGATTGGCGAGCATACGCAGGAGGTTCTGGAAGGACTGCTTGGCCTGAGCCATGAAGAGGTAGTTAGCGGCGTCGAAAACAACATATTTTGGCCCAAATCTATGGATCAGTTCGACTATATCGAAGCAATTACAACGAATGGACCCTGGAAAGATGTGGCTGTGGCGCCGCCGAAGCCGTCTGCCGTGCCTACGCAAACGGATACGAACGGGCCAGGCCCACTGGACGGGTTGCGTGTTTTGGAACTGTCAGATGAAAAGGGACAGTTCACCGGCAAGCTGATGGCTGATCTGGGCGCCGACGTGATCAAGATCGAGCCGCCAGCAGGTTCGGGGGCGCGGGCCGTTGGGCCGTTCCTCGATGATCATCCACATCGAGATCGTAGCCTGTCCTTCTGGCACTACAATACATCCAAGCGTGGTGTCACGTTGAACCTGGAGACCGAAGACGGTCGGGTGCTGTTCCGACAATTGGCGGCGGACGCCGACGTTGTGCTCGAGACTTTCAAGCCAGGTTATCTGGGTTCCATGGGGCTCGGTCATGAAAGCTTGCAGGCGGACAACCCGAAGCTGATCGTTTGCTCGCTTACGCCTTTCGGCCAGTCGGGACCGTGGCGTGATTTCAAGAGCAGCGACCTGACGCACCTAGCCGCCGGTGGCTTCATGGGTTGCTGCGGATATGACGAGGCAGACGATCCTGACCAGATCCCGATCGCGCCTGGCGGTGGCAATGCCTGGCACACGGCCGGTAACTTCGCCTACATGGCGGTGCTCGCCGCGTTGGTCTATCGCGACAACTCCGGGGAGGGACAGCATATCGACGTTTCGGTACATGACAGTATTGCCGTCACCACAGAGATGCATGTCCCAACTTATCTTTATCATGAAAAGGTCGTGATTCGGCAGACTGGCCGTCACGCGCAGATGGCGCCTAACCCGCCAGGGCAGTTCCGTTGCGCAGATGGTAACTATGTTAATGCGCAGTCGAGCCGAGTTCCGTTCAAGCGGTTCGGAGATCTGGTGGCATGGATGAAGGAACACGGGCTTGAGGAAGACCTAGAGGACGAGAAATACGCTTCGTTTAAGGGTATGACCAAGCATGCTGCTTATATCGATGGCGTCATTGCCCGCTTCGTTGCCCACCTGCCGGCGGACGAGGTTGCCCATGGTGGGCAGCGCCGTCAGTTCAATTGGGGCTCTGTGCGTGCGCCGGAGGACCTGCTGGATGATGGACAGATGGAAGACCGCGGCTTCTGGCACGAGGTGGTGCATACCGAGCTAGGCCGGACGTTTAAATATCCTGGTGCTCCAGCCATCCATAATGGTTCGCCCTGGCGAATTTCACGACGCGCTCCGCTTGTAGGCGAACACAACCAAGATATTTTTGGCGGCGAGTTGGGTTACGATGACGCGGCGCTGATCACGCTGACCGAGGCGGGAGTGCTTTAATCACCTGTCGTTTCTGCAGCCTGTTCCTTCTTTTTTTTCTTCCCCATCACCCGGTCTTTCAGACCAAAATGCCAGATGAAGAAGAGGGTAAGAAGCAGGAACACCAATGAGATCGGCCGCGTGATCAGGATTGTCAGATCGGTCTTGTGCATCAACATGGTCTGGCGCAGCGCCATTTCCAACATCGGGCCTAAAAGGAAGCCGATCACCAGGCAGACAATCGAGAAGCCGCTCTTGCGCATGAAATAACCGAGGCCGCCAAAAACCAGCAGCAGCCCAACGTCGAACATTGAATTAGATGGAATATAAACGCCGAGAAAACAGAATACGGTAACGACCGGCAGGATGATTTTCTTTGGGATTAGGACAAACTTCACCCAGATCGTAATGCCGATGCGACCGATAATGAGATGCGCCACATTGGCCATAAGCATAGAAGCGAAGATTGAATAGACTAGCGCGCCGTGCTCGATCATCATAAGTGGGCCAGGCACTACGCCGTGTATCATAAAGGCGCCGATCAGCAGTGCTGCGGCGACGTTGCCGGGGATGCCAAGTGCTATTGTCGGTATCAGGTTGGAGCCGACAACTGCACTATTTGAGGCTTCGGTAGCTTGAATTCCTTCAATAGTGCCTTTGCCAAATTCTTCCGGTGTTTTTGAGCCGCGCTTTGCTGCGCCATATCCCAGGAAGGCGGCCAGTGAAACGCCAAGACCAGGCAGCATTCCGACGCCAGTGCCGATACAGGCGGAACGAAGCAGGGTCTTCCAATTACGCCAAAATTCGCCAGGTGGAAGCTTGTTATCCGCTTTGAAGCCTAGGTCGGTGGTGATCCTTTCTGGTTCGCCAGTTTTCTTCAGAGTAAAGATTTGCGCTAATACTGAGCTAAGAGCGAGAACGCCGATCGCCATGGGCGTTAGAGAGATGCCATCGAATAATTCAACTGTGCCAAAGGTCAGGCGTTCCGAAGCGTCAACCGGATCAAGGCCCCACGTGCTGAGGAACATACCGAAGGCTGCAGCCATAATTCCCTTCGTCAGCGACTTGCCTGCGAGCGCAGCAATCAACGTAAATGAAAAGATGATTATTGAGGTAAATTCGGGTGGTCCGAAAGTTAATGCAATAGCAGCAAACGGCGCTGCTAATAGGATAAGCATGCAGTCAGAAAATGTGTCTCCGCAGACCGACGAATAAAGCGCTGTCTTCATCGCTTTGAGCGGCCTGCCTTTCTTTGTTAAAGGATAGCCATCGAGCGCGGTTGCGGCTGCTTCGGGGGTGCCCGGCGTATTGATTAATATGGCTGGGATAGCGCCACCAGAGGTGCCTCCCTTATTAACTCCAACGAGGAAAGCAATGGCAGCTAGCGGTGAGAAATAGAAGGTAATCGGAACCAGAATAGCAAGTGCAGTTACCGAGCCTAGGCCGGGGGTTACACCAAAAATAATCCCTAAAGTGACCCCTCCGCAGATAAACATCATGTTGGTGAGCGTAAAGGCGGCTTCGAAACCTGCGCCGAGATGTTGGAACATTTCCATCCGAAACTTTCCTTACGTTCGCCAGAAACCTGGCAATTCGCTGGTGAAAATATGCCAAGCAAATTGCGATAGGATGATTGGGGTCGCGATAGAAATTACCGCCGTTAGCCAGTAATTGCGCACGCCGGCGAAGAACAGCCCCAGCGCGAGACAGATTGTCATTGTTGGTTCAAAACCTACGTAATTTGTGCCGAACCAGGCGCCAAGCGAAATGAGGATCCAAAGGCCAAGGTTTTTAAACTCCGGAAGGCCTATACCGGAGGCTTCCTCACCAAACTCTTCATGCAAATCGTCATCGGTTTTGCGCGAGAGTAATCCCATGACACCGAGTAGGATTGCAAGCAGTAGAGTAACGACGACTGCTAGGGATGGTATGAAACTAGGCGCTAGATCAAGGTCGCTGTCAGGTGGATAGGTATAGTGCGGAATTATAAAAAATAAGAAGATCAGCATTACCGTGCTGATCACCACGCTCGACCAAATGTGCGTTTTTCGCAAAGGCCCTATCCTCGGATAAGCGAAGGTCTTGGTGCAGGATACTGGCCTTAAGATCCGGCAGTGAACCCGCTAGAAACTGAACGCAGACAGGGATTTAGGCCCTGTCTGCGATCGTTGACTATTTAATGTAACCGGTAGCCCTGGCAACCTTGTCAAGACTAATGAGGGTCTGATCGACAACCTTCTGAAAATCTGCAGATGACAGGTAGCGTTTTGGGAACTTGATACGTTCCAGGATCTTTGTGAAGTCCGGGTCGTCGATTGACTTTTTGACCGCCGCTTCCAATTTTGCGCGTGCTTCTTCCGGGATACCCTTTGGGGCAACAATGCCGTTATCACCTGGCATTGCGACACCGTATAGTTCCTGAGATGACGGTGCGTTTGGCGCTAGGGGCAAGCGGTTCGGCAAGAGAGATGCGAGTACAATCATTTTGTCGCCGTACTTCTGATGGACGCCGCCACTAAACGCAAAGTCGACTTTACCGCCTAGCAGGAATGGTACCATTTCTCCGCCGCCACGGGTTGGGATTGCCGTCCAGTCAACTTTCTCTTGTTTGGCAATGAAGTTGATAAAAGCTTTTGACATGCCGCCCATATCGGCGACGTTCACGCCCGGATTTGCCTTGGAGTAGGCAATAAGTTCCTTTAACGACGTGTATGGTTTGCCCGGCACGCTGATCAACGACATTTGATACTGGCTTACACCGGCGACGAATTGGAAGTCCGAAGTTTTGTACTTGACCGCTTTTTGGGTCATCGGGATCCAGGTCAGCGTCGAAATTCCGACGAACTCAATCGTGTATCCATCGGGCTTTGAATTAGCAGCTACTGTTGAGCCGATTGCGCCACCACCGCCTGGACGTGTTTTGACGATGACCTTTTGACCAAGCTCCTTAGCCATTGCCTTCGAAAGCACCTGACCCATGGTCTCCGTCGTGCCGCCAGGCTTCCAAGGTATTATCATGGTGATCGGTTTTGAAGGGTAACTGCCGGCAAATGCGCCGGACACGAGGCTGCCTGCTAGCGCGAAAGCGCCCAAAGCTGTAATGATGCGACCTGACCGCATATTGGTACTCCCTAGTTCATGAAAAAAACCGGCTTTTCACCGTTTTTCTTATTATCTAAGCATAGATACTAAAGGTCTGAGGCGTTTTGGTGAAATGCTATTTCAGTAACCGAGGTATTTTTTTACCAATATCAAAATGCGGTTAATGGCACGTGCCTTTCCGTACCGGGGATTACCACGCCGCCACGATCACCGGGCGTGACGGTACCATAACGTTCGGCGAATGCTTCGGGAAGCGGAAGGCCGTCCTGGGGCGAGAGCCAAAGGCGCAGAAGGTAGCGTTTGCGCTCCTGTTCGGGCCAATCAACATATTCCGTGCGGTTATGAAGGATCTGATGATTGTGAAGCAGCTGTATGTCGCCCGGTTCAAAGTTCATCGAAAGATATAGTTTCGGGTCTTCCGCGAGTTCTGTTAACAGATCGAGCGCTTCGATCAGCAGTGGATCGTGCGGACCGACGTCGCCATGTTCCTGCGCTTCGTCGATAAATTGGCGCAAATAGCTGATTACCAGTCGTCCTTCGAGATAGTTGAAAACAGGCAACTCGTACCAGGGACCCTTGCCTTTTGGGATTTCTTTGCGCCGGCTGCGTGGCACGCCTTGATAAAGGCGTTTCGCCAAATCGGGGCGGCGCTTCCACATCTCGTCATGAATCGTATAGGAGCTAACGATGGTGCTCAACCCGCCTTGTTTCGCCTTGTGCAGGCAGAGCAACGAGACCATATCGACGGAATCGCTATGATAGAGTAGGTGCCTGCGGCTGAGGTAACCGCGATTGTTCGGATCTGCATATTGATCCGTGATATCAGTGACATGGCCCAGAAGGTGCCCTCGGACATTTTGCGAGCGGGCGCTACCGATATAGGTGCCGAAGCCCCAATACATCGTTGCGATTTCTTCGAAGTTGAAATCCTCAACTGGGAAGTTACGAAACAGGACGAAGCCACGGCCATGCAGTACTTCGTGGCGGAGTTCTTCCAGAGTTCGCCCTAATTTGGGCATCGAAAAGTCCGACTTGGTCATATCAGCGATTTCGCTGGAACAACTGCGAGCATGGCGCATGGCATCGACCATTTCAGTGCGCTCAATTTCGGACAGCGCGTAGATCCATTCGCCGGATTTTTTCAGGTCCGGTCCGTACCAGACGCCTGGGCCTCCGATAGAACCGCGCCGTGGCGGCGGATGATTGGCGGACAGTCTGTTCCCTGCGATGACGCTCATATTAACTCCGGCAAGTTTATTTGACGGTTCAGGATTGCTACCTGTTGCTACAGTCTTAGCCTCATCGGGTGCGTGAGCGAAAGACCTTCATACCCATTCGTTGTGAAGGAGACAGTTTTCTATGCTGATGCTGAGCCGAATAGTGGCTGGTTTAGGGGACTATGTTCGGTTTTTACGCTGGGTTGGAGTTCGTCTGCGGCGATGCAGGTGCCGTGTCCAGTGATCGCCGATTTCCATCTAAGGGTCTTTGAAAAGGAAAAGATGGGAATTGAAGAGGCCGCGGAAAACCTGACGAGACCCTGCACTGGCAAGGTTGACGTGGTTGCGATCGATTACAAACCTAGTCTCGGTTTCGTGCAGAGTTTCGAGGGGGGCGATATTGACGCCGAAGTTGATCCATTCGTCCTTATAGAATGCCGGGACGGACGCGCGATGGTCAAAAACGCCGAGGAAGAGAAACTTATCTGCGATACGAACTAGTCGACTGGCTAATTAATCTGGCCAGTTTTCCAACAGATCCAATGGATCGCCAAACTTCTCCGCCATAGCGACGACCGAGGGCGCACGCAACGATGTCAGAAAGCCCTGGTCGATCAGTGTTGCGTTGCCGGCGGTGACAGTAGTGTCGTAGCTGATAAGGTCCATATGAACAGGCGGCTCCTCCCATTCTGGCATCATTTTGCGGATGTAGTCGGAAGGCTTGGCGAGATCGATGCCGTAATGCAGCGCGCCTGGTGAATTGGAGCCAGCTGGATAGACTGTATGTCGCGGTGCCTTAGGGTTGAAGCCGCAGCCGAGTTCGATGATCTGGCCGCCCATCAGCATGTCGCGCAGAATCACAGCCTCCTTACCATCGCCTTCAACGTCGATAACACGATCATCCTCGAAATGGACCTTGATCGACTCCACGAAGGGTTTGGCGAAGCCGACGGCCCAGAATGGAACCACGGTGCCATTTAACGCCACATCGACGGAATCGTCGTTTTTCACGGTGGTGCGGTCGTACAGGTTGGGGCCGTGCGTCGGAAGATAATGCACGTAACAGCCGGCCTCGTTCGCCGCCATGTTGCCTCGCCAACGCGCCGTCGCGAGCATATTCTGGCGCATATCGGCGGTGAATTCGATTGTTAGGTCCGTGCCGCGCGTGCAAGTGAAGTGCAGGTCGAAATTCTCTGATTCTGGATATTGCGCGGCGGTTTGGCGGATGATTTCACCAATTAGATCAACCGGGAAGCGGGCCTGTGGAGTGTCGAGCAGGTCGAGATTGCGGAAGTAGGTAATCTTGACCCACCGTTGTCCCTTCGCACGCATCTCAATACAGAAAGGATCGATGATCGAGCAGAACCAGGAGGAGACGATAAAAGTAGCCTGTTCGACAATCGGTCGGAATTCCGCCGGTACCTCTGTGTGCTGGCTATGGTCGCTCATGATCACCCAGGGCTCGACCCCGCGCGAGCGGGCGACACCGCAGATCGCGTGTATTACTCGGGGATCCAGCTTGCGGTCAGCGAGAAAAACGAAACGATCGTCCGGTTCGAAGGCGAAGGTCCGCAGAAAATTATCCATCGCCTCAAAATGCAGACCTGTCAGCACGGTTTCTAATTTGCTGTCCGTCGGTAAGCCGATGCCTTTAAAGTTTTCCAGATCCGACATAAGGGTCCTCCACCTATCGCATCAGGTCGCGGAACCCGACGCTTTCATCTGCAAGTTGTTCGTCAGTCGCCGTTTTTGCAGCACCCATCATGCGCTTGATGAAGCGCATGTCGCGAGGTCGGTTGAGCCCGATGGCTCCAACGATCGTATCGCCTTGCATTTGGAAAAGAAGGCCGTCGCAGGCGGAGATGTCACCGCGCGTTACAATCCGGTCCCAACTGTCCGGCGCGCCACACATTTGCAAGTTCATGTCGAATTGGTCGGACCAGAACCACGGGATTTCCACGAACGGCGTCTCCGACCCGCACATATTATTTGCTGCCGTGATCGCCTGGTTTTGCGCATTCTGCCACGATTCCAGCCTGAGCTTCCGGCCGACCAATGGATTGGGATGTTGGGTCACATCACCAGCGGCATATATTGCGTTGTCCGACGTCCTACAGAATTTATCAACGACGATCCCATCCGCAACTTCGAGACCCGCAGCTTCCGCCATAGCTGTATCAGGGGCGATGCCGATGCCGACGACAACTCCATCCACCGCGATCCTGTCGCCTTTTGACGTGACGACGGCCTCAACTTTATCCGATCCTTCGATCCCTTCGATCGCGGTATCGAGGCGAATGTCGACGCCGTTGCCGCGATGTAATGTTTCGGACGCCTTGCCAATTTCCGGCGGCAGGGCGCGTCCCATCAACTGATTGGCCGCTTCCAATACGGTGACCCGACAGCCTCGTTTTCGGGCGCTGGCTGCGATTTCCAAACCGATGAAACCACCGCCAACTACTGCGATCCGAGCACCGTCGTCGAGCATGGCCCCGATCGCGTGGCTCTCTTCAATGGTACGCAGATACTCCACCCCGGCAAGTTCCGCACCGTCGACGGAAAGTTTTCGGACCGTGCCGCCGGTGGTAAGCAGAAGTTTGTCGTATGCTAGTATCTGGCTCTCCCCAACGGTAACGCGCTTCGATTGCCGGTCGATTGACGTTACGAGCGCCGCAAGGTGCACATTGATGTTTTTCTCTTTGTACCAGGCGGCGTCATGCATGAGCTCGAACGGCACATCCTCGGTTAGAAGCTCTTTGGAGAGCGGTGGACGTTCATAGGGAAGGTGACGTTCAGCCCCAACTAAATCGATACGACCCTCGAAACCGCTGGCTCGCATCGCCTCTACTGCGCGGCCGCCTGCCTGGCCCGCGCCGACAATAACGTAAGATTCCATGCCGTCTTATACACGAGAATAACGTTCTAATGACAGCCTTGCGAATGATTGCCGCGCATTCGTGTTCGTCTTTCGCCGACTGGAACGTGACGCCTAGTACTCTTGAACAGGCTAAACAAGGTGTGGTCCCGCCAACCGATCGTCACCGTATTATGGCTCTTTGGTGCGATGGTATGACCATTATTCGCGTCGCCTAACGTACTCCTTTTGCCGGGACGTAGGTCGGGTCAGGCAGGTACCCTGCGCACCGTCACCACTGACCTAAGAGGGGCACGTTTCATTGGTACGATGCTACTTATCATCCACCTGAAGGCTGACCAGTTTGTGGTCCCGTTGGGTGGTGAGGTTTTTGCGGTCGCATTTTGGTGCGCCTTCCAGCATATGAGCGAGCTTGCAGGTGATAGAGAATAAAAGGTAATACCTCGTCTGTAATAAAAATCAGGGACCTAACAAAAAATAGACTATTATTATTTAAATAATAAAGTAAATATTCATTTAATGTGTGTAAATAATTTACTTATTCATTCATTGGGAAATATTTGTTCAATGATTTTGTCAACACGTATTGTCCTTAAACAAATTAAGTGTTGAGGTTGCTGAGTATTTGCGCGCATAAAGGGTCGCGTCCAAAGGCCGGGTTGTTTTAGGGTGTTGTTGAAAACGACGTCGATCAGGATGAAGCATGAATGCTTTCGTTGCCGCCAATGCACCGCTAGTAAGCTGGCCAAATGATGGCTACGACCGAATTCCCTATCAGATTTACACTGATCCCGAGGTTTATCGTCAGGAACTGGAGACGATTTTCTATGGCGACAGCTGGGGTTTTGTAGCGCTAGAGGCGGAGATTCCAAATCCCGGCGATTTCAAATCCGCCTGGATCGGCGAACGGCCAGTGATTGTCACAAGGGCTGAAGACGGATCCGTTAATGCGATTACCAACCGTTGCGCTCATCGCGGCGTGAAGTTCTGCCATAAAGAATTTGGCAACGTGGAGAACTTTACCTGCCCCTATCACCAGTGGATGTACGATCTGAAGGGCAATTTGTTGGGCGTTCCGTTCCGCCGTGGCCTTGAGGGAAAAGGCGGGATGCCAAAAGATTTTGATCGCACCAACCACGGGCTCGACAAGCTACAGGTGCATTGCGAAAAAGGGGCAATCTTCGCTTCTTTTTCTGAGACGGTAGAGCCGTTTTCGGAATTTCTTGGTCCAGAGATGTTGGGATATTTTAATCGTGTCTTCGATGGGCGCGAACTAATGCTGCTCGGCTATTCTCGTCAGCTCATTCCGGGCAACTGGAAGCTGATGATGGAAAATTTGAAAGACCCCTACCACGCCAGCCTACTTCATATCTTTCTGATTACCTTTGGCTTGTTCCGTGCTGATAATCAATCTTCGGTGGAGATGGACGATACAGGTCGTCATGCCTGCCTGATCTCAAAGCGCGGCGAACAGAAACACACCGAGAAGACCCGCGATATGAAACGACTATGGGAGGATTTCAACCTTCAGGATCCACGTATTCTCGATCCGGTAACGGAATTTCCTGGGGATGCCACCGTGGTCATGCAGACTTTATGGCCGAGTCTGATCATCCAGCAGCAGTCCAATACCCTGGCAATGCGTCAGATCATCCCCCGCGGTCCGGGTGGCCACGAACTGCGTTGGACCTATTTCGGCTATGGCGACGACGACGAGGAGATGACCTGCCGGCGGCTCCGCCAAGCCAATTTGATGGGGCCGGCCGGATTGGTTTCGGTCGATGATAGTGAGGTGCTTAAAGTCTCGCAGGACGGCATCGAACCTTTCGAGGACGGAGCCGCGGTTGCTGAGATGGGCGGACGCGAGACGGATAGCCAGGACCACATGGTGACAGAGGTTGGCGTCCGGGGCTTTTATAAATATTACCGCCAGGTCATGGGCCTGTAGCATGGTGGTTTCCGTGGAACTGCGTCTGGAGATCGAGGACCTCTACACCGCATACGCCGCTTCACTGGACGATGGAGATCTCGACGCATGGCCGGAATTCTTTACCGAGGAATGCTTGTATCAGGTGATTCCACGTGACAATTTTGATCAAAGTTTGCCACTTGCGCTAATCCGCTGTGAGAGCCGTGCTATGCTCCGCGACCGAGTTACCGCAGTGCGGGAAACGACAATGTTCGAACCGCGTTACATCCGCCACCTAATCTCTAATATTCGGGTTTCGCCGAAACCTGATGGCGTTATCGATACGCAAGCGAACTACGCGGTATTTGAGACGATGACCGATTCCTTCACCCGCGTGTTCAATGTCGGCCGCTATATGGACAAACTGTTAAGGAAAGATGGACGCCTGTTAATTTCCGAAAAAAGATGTGTTTATGACTCGGTGCTGGTCCCGAATTCGATCATTTATCCAATCTGACCGGCCTCAATTTACCGACACGGAGTGACGAATTTGGGCAAGGTACGCAACATCCTGTTCATCATGGCGGACCAGCTTCGGGCAGACTATCTGTCCTGCACCGGTCACCCTAGCCTTGAAACTCCTCACTTGGATGCGCTGGCCGCCAGGGGAGTGCAGTTCTCGCGCGCTTATACGCAGTCGCCGATTTGCGGCCCATCACGCATGTCCTTCTACACCGGCCGCTACATGTTCACACATGGGTCGAATTGGAACAATGTCCCACTAAAGCTGGGCGAATTAACCCTAGGTGACTATTTGCGCCCCTTGGGCGTGCGCACGGTGCTCATTGGAAAGACGCATTTCAGGGCCGATATAGCGGAAATGACGCGGTTAGGTTTAGACCCGAAGTCGCAGGATAGTGTGTTGATGAGCCAGTGCGGCTTCGAGCCCTTCGAACGCGACGACGGGCTGCATACCAGCGTCGGATACGACCCTAACCTCGCCTACAATGTCTGGCTTCGCGAGCATGGATACGACAGCGAAAATCCATGGCATGACTTTGCTAATTCTGCTGAAAGTCCGGTCGGCGAAATTCTGTCTGGTTGGCACATGCGCAACGCGAAATTCCCAACCAGGGTCAAGGAAGAGCATTCCGAAACCGCGTATATGACGGACCGCGCAATTGATTTCATTGAAGAGGCGGGCGATGAACCATGGTGTGCTCATCTCAGCTACATAAAGCCGCATTGGCCCTACATGGCGCCGGCGCCCTACCAGGAGATGTACGGCGCGAACCACATCCTACCGGCGAACCGATCGGCGGCAGAACGAGAGGCGCCGCACCCGGTGGTTGCGGCATTCATGCGGCATGAGGAAAGCGAGAACTTTCAGCGCGAGGAGGTGCGTCTGAATGTCATCCCTACCTATATGGGGCTTATTAAACAGATCGACGATCACATAGGCCGGTTATTCTTAACGCTTGAGGCGCAAGGTCGCATGGACGACACGATGATCGTCTTCACCAGCGACCATGGCGACTATCTGGGAGATCATTGGCTTGGCGAGAAGGAATTATTTCACGAGGCGTCCGTCCGGATTCCCATGATCGTGTATGACCCTGACCCAGCCGCAGATTCCACGCGCGGGGCGGTTGACGATCGCCTCGTCGAGGCGATCGATTTAGTGCCTACCTTCGTTGAAGCTTTGGACGGAGAAGTTCAGCGGCATCGCATGGAAGGCCGATCGCTGAAGCCTCTTTTGCATGACGATGCGAAGGACTGGCGGGATGCGGTATTCAGCGAAGGTGATTACGCATGGCGGCACGCGCGGCTATATCTTGATTTGCCGCCGGAGGAGACGCGCTCCTTTATGGTGCGGACGGCGGATTGGAAATATATCCATTACGAAAACTTTCGCCCCCAGCTTTTCGACCTGAACGAGGATCCGGACGAACTGGTCGATCTTGGTGAAAGTGCGGCACATGATGCGATCCGTGATGAAATGCACGAACGTCTCTTTGCCTGGATGCGCAAACGGCGCCTGCGGACCACGATGAGCGATGAACAAGTAGCTTCGGTCACGGGTACTGGTAAGCAGCGCGGTTACTTTATTGGCGTTTGGTAAAGTTTCAGTCGCCGGACGCAGCTATGTCCTGCACAAGGCGTTTTTGTTCCTCTTCCCACGCTCGGAAGCGATTGCGTGTTTCCATCATATAGTCCCGGGTAATCGGCACCGCATCACGTTTGTGGGCCAACTGCATGTGAAACACCATTTGTTCGCCGCTGAGGAACATCATCTCGGTGCCGTATAGGTAAAACTCCCACATTCGGCAGAATTTCGCATCATACATTGCTTCGGCGGTTTCACGGTTCTCCTGGAAGCGTCGGTTCCATTCGCGCAGCGTTTCCGCATAGTGCAACCGCAGAATTTCCAGATCGTTCACCCAAAGCCCGGAGTGTTCGACAACGTCGAAAACTTCCGATAGGGCCGGCGAGTAGCCGCCGGGAAAGATGTATTTGCGCAGCCAAGCGTTTGCGAAACTTGGTGGTCCGGTATGCCCGATCGAATGCAGCAGGGCGACGCCGTCCTCGTGCAGAAGTTCCTTTACCTGGCCAAAGAATTCGGGGTAATGGCGCACGCCAACATGCTCGAACATGCCGACAGAGACGATGCTGTCAAATTTTTCGTCCACGTCGCGATAGTCGCGTAGTTCGAAACGGACACGGTCGGAGAGGCCAGTTTCGCGGGCACGTTGGTTCGCAAGTTCCCACTGCTCTGTTGATAGGGTCACGCCAAGGACCTCGATATCCTCGAGCTGGGCAAGGTAAAGCGCCATGCCGCCCCAGCCGCTGCCGATATCCAGAACCTTGTCGCCGGGCTTAAGGTTCATCTTGGACGCAATCAGCCGCTGTTTGTTGCGCTGCGCTTCCTCAAGTGTGTCGTCCGGGTTCTCAAAAAAGGCGCAGGAATACTGCATGTCGCTGTCGAGGAATAGTTTGTAAAACTTGTTCCCTAGATCATAGTGGTGAGAGACGTTCTTCTGTGCTCGGCCGATCTTATTGTTTTGCTGGAACCGCCGGAGCCCGTGCAAGAGCGCTCGTATGAAGCGTTGCACTGGATAGGCTTCAAGATAGTCGCAATTCAAAGAATAAAGGTGCAATAGGTCGTAGAGCCCGCCATCTTCGATAGTCAGGCGCTCATCCATATAAGCTTCGCCTGCGGTTAGCTCTGGCTTGAAGAACAGACTGTATTTCAGCAAAGGGTCATTAAACCGAAGCGTGAGGCTGGGTCCCGGCTCATCACCCTTGAACCTATAGGCCTTGCCGTCAGCGTCAATTATTTTCAAGGCGCCGACGCGCACGAATGCCTTGATCATACTCGACAACGGAAACATTGTCCTGCCCTCGTTTAAGTTCCCCAATCATTTTTTTGGCGCGGCGCGTTCCCTACCGCGCGGCTAAGTCCAAAGAATAAGTCCAATTTGACGCGGAATGCAATCTGTGGGCGATTTGCATCGATTGTTATGAGAGCATACCGGTAAGTAAATGATTGTGTTGATGAAAGACTCGTCCTGCTGTTTTTAAAAAGCAGTGTCGCGGCTGTCGTCGTTGAAGCAGGAGGATGGGTGCCGTCACAAGAGCGAAGCATTTGTATGTGACTAAATTACGCGCGTACGCACGATACGCTCGCTGGCAGCTTCGTCATCATGACCATTGCATTTGGCTCCTCGACGGCGCCCTTCGGTCAAAACTTGTTGACTAGCCATGTGATTGGGCTGTTCGGTGATTTTATATCTAAATTCAACTAGCGTTTGCCAAAACGGGTGATGCGATCGCTGCAGCCGCTGTTTAGTGTGCGATCGATGTGATACAGACCAATTTATTTATGTAGATGCGTTCCTGTGACTTGAGGAAGAATTAACGCCCCGAATTGGCGTCGCCGACCCATCGTCCTATGCTGGGCATATTCTTAAAAATGGTCAGGGAGATCGGGATGGCGGTGCCTAAAACTTTGTTTGCGAAATTATGGGACTCCCACGTTGTGCTGGAACGCGACGACGGACAGACCCTGCTCTATATCGACCGACATCTTTGCCATGACGGTTCGCGCCAGGGATTCAGCAAGTTAAAGGATCAGGGGCGCGTGGTGAGGCGGCCGGAATCCACCTTTGCGTCTCCCGACCACTACCGGCCGACTGATGTAAAAACAATCGCCGAGATCCAGGACGACAAGATGCGGGAAATCCTCGAGGAGTTGTCGGAAAATGCGGCGCGTTTTGGCATCCATCATTTCAGCCTTGATAGTGGCATGGATGGTATAGCGCATGTGGTCGGGCCAGAACTTGGCATCACCCTGCCTGGGATCTCACTGGTTTGCGGTGATAGCCACACTGCTACCCACGGTGCACTCGGCGCTTTTGCTTTCGGAATCGGTGCCTCGGAAGTAGCGCATGTCTTTGCTACGCAGACGCTGTGGCAGAAAAAGCCAAAGGCGATGCGTATCAATGTTGATGGTAAACTCGGTTTCGGCGTTTCCGGCAAGGACGTGATCCTCGCTATCATAGGACAGATCAGCGCAGCCGGTGCGTCGGGGCACGCTGTGGAATATGCAGGCTCGGCGATCCGCAGGCTCGACATGGAAGGCCGAATGACAGTCTGCAACATGACCATCGAAGCTGGTGGCCGCGCCGGCATGATCGCGCCGGACGAAACGACTTTTGAGTATTGCGAGGGTCGTATGTTCGCACCGAAAGGCGAGAAGTGGGATAAGGCGCTGGCGTATTGGAGAACGTTGCCGAGCGACCAAGGTGCCTCGTTTGACGCGGAAGTATCAGTCGACGGAGATGCGATTGCGCCAATGGTTACCTGGGGCACAAGCCCAGAAAATGTGGTGCCGGTGACGGCTGAAGTGCCGGACCCAGCTGATGAGCCCGACCCTGTGCGTCGGAAGACACAAGAAGGGTCGCTTGAATATATGGGCCTTAAACCGGGGACGCCGATAACGCATATTGAAGTCGATAAGGTCTTCATCGGCTCTTGTACCAATGCGCGGATTGAGGACCTACGCATTGCCGCAAAGGTTGCCAAGGGGCGCCGGGCGCAGGTTCGCACTCTGGTCGTGCCGGGCTCGCAACAGGTCAAGCGAGAGGCGGAGGCCGAGGGACTCGATAAGCTTTTCACAGACGCAGGCATGGAATGGCGTGAGCCTGGTTGCTCCATGTGTGTAGGCATGAATGGCGACCTTTTGGCACCCGGCGAGCGCAGCGCTTCAACCTCGAACCGCAACTTTATGGGTCGGCAGGGCGAGGGAGGTCGCACCCATCTTGTCGGCCCAGCCATGGCCGCCGCGGCGTCCGTGTCTGGTTGTTTTGCGGATGTGCGTCAGCTCATGGAAGAGAGTAACTGAAATGGATGCCTTCACTACATGGACCGCCAAGGCGGCCCCGATCGACGCAGCCAATGTTGACACCGATCAGATTATTCCAGCACCCTTCCTCAGTCGCATCCGGACGGAGGGTTATGAAGGGCTGCTCTTCTTTCGCGTTCGGCGCACGCCGGATGGCGAGATGGATCCTGACTTCATCCTGAATCAGGAGGCCTTTAAGGATGCGGGCATCCTGGTTGCGGACCGAAACTTTGGCTGCGGCTCGTCGCGAGAGAACGCTGCTTGGACCCTGGTTGACAACGGCATCCGCTCGGTCATAGCGCCTAGCTTCGGCGATATCCACTATAACAACGAAATGAATAACGGTATGGTGCCAGTGATGCTCGACGCTGATATCTGCGCTGATATCCGAGCACAATTACACGAAAACCCGGGCGCCGAGATCACAGTCGACCTAGAACGCAACGTGGTCGTCGCTCCGGACGGCAGGGAGCACGCGTTCTCTATCCCCACCTTTAATCGTGAACGCCTGCTCAAGGGGTTGGATGACGTATCTTTCACCCTTGAGCAAGAGGCTGACATTGAAGCCTATGAAGAGAAGCGGCGCGAGGACGCGGATTGGTTGTTTGAATAAAGCTTAATACCCCATCGCGCGGCTCATCCGGCGCGGGTCGGCTCCGCCTTCCAGGATGCCGGTCTCCATGTCCTGTGTGATCGCACAGACACCGGACGTCTTATAGGTCATATCTGGCAATCGCTTGACGGCGTGGCCTTTGGCGGCGAGCGCGTCGCTGATTGTCTCGCCGATGCGGCCTTCCACTGTCAGTTGGCCGGGATAGGCGGTGTGTGGCTCGAAAGAGTCCGGCTGGCTGTGCGTCATAAAGCGAGGGGCTTCAATAGCGTCCTGCAGATCCATACCGAAAACCTTCACATTGAGCAGCACCTGCAGCATGCCCTGCGTTTGGGTGTCGCCGCCGGGGGTGCCAAAGGGCATCGCCCATTTACCGGGCTCAATCGCAATGGCTGGGTTCGGGGTCAGGCGGGGGCGCTTGCCAGGCGCGACGGCTGAAGCGTGGCCGGGAACCGCCCAGCTTTGCGAACCGCGCGAAGACGGGCAGAACCCAGTGCCAGGGATAATCGGAGATTCCCAGGAAACATCGCTGGGTGTGGCGGAAAAGATGTTGCCATCGCTGTCAATGACGCAGCAGTAGGACGTGTCACCCGAAGGCGGTGGGTTGTCAGAGGAAGTCAGGGTAGCAGCTATTGTGCCGCCATATTGCGAACCAAGCGCACCTGGCGGCGGCATCTCCGGCCAAGCTTCATCTTCGCGGATCTGTTGGCGGCGCTCTTCTGCGTAAGTTTCCGACAGCAGCGTGTCGAGGGGTACGTCGATAAATCGTGGGTCGCCGTAATAGCGTTCGCGGTCAGCCATCGAAAGTTTCATCGTCTCAGAGACCAAATGGATGTACTCGACGCTGTTGTGCTTCAAGCTGTCGAGATCGTAACCTTTGAGTAAGGAAATCATCTGCTGCATTACTGGTCCTTGGCACCATGCGCCACATGTGTATACGTCCATGCCGCGGAACTTCATCCGGACCGGAGCTTCGATGGCCGAGGCGTAGCCAGCAAGGTCTTCTTCAGTGACCCAGCCCTCGTTCTCGCGGTGAAATTTCACGATCGCCTGGGCCAAGTCACCCTTGTAAAATGCTTCGCGTGCTGCCTTAAGGCCCGTATCTCTTCCTTGGCCAGAAGCAGCTTTTTCCTCGTCGACCATATATTGGATAGAGCGTGCCAGGTCAGCCTGAACGAAATTCTCTCCGACATCCGGAATTTTGCCGTTGGGCAGATAGATTTCGGCATTCGAAGGCCACTTCGCATAGGTGTCCGCATGCGCGACGATGTAGTCGCGCATGACGTAATGCATAGAGAACCCTTCCCGAGCATAGCGAAGTGAGGCGGCGGCGACGTCGCCGAAACTCATAGTGCCGTAGCGTTGCAGGGCTGTGATCCACGCATCGGGTGCTGCCGGGAGCACGGTGCGCAGGAGACCAATCGGCACGGTGCCGCCAAAATCCTGAACGAAACGGTCGATCGACGCCGCCTTTGGCCACCAGCCGAGACCGCTGATTGTCAGCACCTCGTCGCGCTCCTTCAGATAGATCATGATCGGGGCAACGCCTGCGAACTGGACCATGTCGCTATGCACTATGCCGAGCGCCATACCTGCGGCGACGCCAGCATCGACCGCATTGCCTCCCGCCTCCAGGATGTCGAAACCCGCCTGGGTCGCAAGAAAATGTCCTGCGGACACCATGTACCGCGTGCCGTGGATTGTCGGTTGCAGGGGCATCTTAGCACCTCTTGTTTTCGTTTAAGGCGTTGCAAGCCTAGCGGTGTAGCCGGATGCTGTCATCACGTACGCTGTGGTGTAGGCTTTCTGGCAACAAAAAATGGATATTTTGGGGAGAAGCGTGATGGGCGGAACGCCGTTTGCCATGGTACCGCTGCCTTCGGAACGCAGCATGGAAAAGCCGCGTCGTAAAGGCCTGACGATGATGATGGATTGGGGCTTGCCGGTGAACCAGCAACGCGACTGGTTGGGGTTAGTGGCGCCCTATGTCGATCTGGCAAAATTTGTAGTTGGTACTGCGCGAATGTACGACGAAGAAACTCTGCTTGAGAAGATCGCGCTCTACAAGGCGCATCACGTGCATCCCTTTATTGGTGGACAGTTCTTGGAATATGTCTACGCGACACAGGGACTGCAGGGCGCTCGTCCCTATTTTCAGGAGGCGAAGCGGTTAGGTTTCGACGCCATCGAGGTTTCCGACAATGTAGTGCCACTCGATAGCGCCACGCGTCATACGTTAATCTGCACGGCAGTGGATTGCGGTCTTGAAGTGCATGGTGAAGTGGGGTCGAAAAGCGAAGATACCGGTGCCAGTACGCTGATCGCCCAGGCTAACGAATGTTTTGAGGCGGGGGCGGATGTCGTGCTCGTTGAAGGCGCGGAATTATTGACCGATGGTGCGCCGAACCAACCAGTGCTCGCGGCACTGCGCGATGGGTTGAACATCGATAAAGTTATTTTCGAACTGATTGGGCCCTGGATCCCGGGCACGCATCATTGTGATGTGTACGCGTTAAAGAAGTTCTATATCGATGAGTTTGGACCTGATGTGAATATAGCCAATGTGATGCCTGATCAGGTTTGGGAAACCGAGACATTGCGGGCCGGTCTTAGCGTGACCGGGCCGCCCAACTCGGCCGCGGCTATGGTATGATGTCCAGGTGTTCTTTAACGAAGGCTGCAGCTTCGAAATTTAGGCTGATGATGTGTTTTCTGGGTTGGTCTGGACTCTTTTGAACCGGTGCCCATATTGGGGTGTAATGAAAAAACGGAAAGACGGGTTCAATGTCTGAAATACCGCAAAGTGCACAGCCGCGACAAGAAGAGCTGTCGTATGATCTGGAACGCGCGTTGTCGGCTGTGGTGTCCGTGCGCACCCAGATTCCCGAAGACGCGATGACGGCCAAGATGCTTGGCACCGAGCGGGCCGGCCACGGCGTTTTGATCCGTGATAATGGGTTGATTGTGACAATAGGTTACCTGGTGACCGAAGCAGAAACCATTTGGATTATCGACAACAAGGGTGGTGCCACCGCAGGACATACGGTGGCATACGACCAGGAAACCGGTTTCGGATTGATCCAGGCTCTGGGACGTCTTGAACTGCCGGCGCTCGAGCTGGGTAGTTCGGCGGATGTATGTGAAGGTGAATTGGCGGTCCTGGCTGGCCATGGCGGGCGAGAGAACGCAATCTCCGCACGGGTTCAGGCGAAACGCGAATTCGCTGGCTATTGGGAATATTTGCTTGACGAAGCAATTTTTACGGCACCGCCGCACCCTACCTGGGGCGGTGCGGGGCTGATCGGCCATGATGGCACGTTGCGCGGCATTGGCTCGTTGTTCGTGCAGCAGGTCGTTTCAGGCGGAGATCCGGTAGATGGCAATATGATTGTGCCCATCGACATCTTGAAGCCGATCATTGACGAGTTGTTAACTTATGGAAAAACCCAGAAGCCGGCACGACCCTGGCTGGGCATGATGACTACTGAGATGGAAGACTCGCTGGTCGTCGCTGGCGTTACGGAGGGCGGCCCGGCGCAGCGCGCTGACGTACGCGTCGGTGATTTTGTCTTGGGGGTTGGTGGCCAGCCGGTTGAGGAATTGGCGCAGATGTTCCGCCGCGTTTGGGCTACCGGCGAGGCCGGCGTTGGCATCCCTCTGACGCTGTCACGTGACGGTGAAATGTTGGATTTGACGGTGCAATCGGTTAACCGTGCGGATTTACTGAAATCTCCTCAATTACACTAACCAACACTTTCTAACCTTTTATTATGAAGCCCATTTGCGCAGACGCAGGGCTTATTTTGGTTCCTCCTAGGCCTTGATATCATAATATCCACATTACTCATGCCGGATGTAGCCGGGATTGAGGCAGATAGACCTTATCCGCTTTACGATGATTTGAATGCGTAGATCGGGCTGCTCCACGCCTGGAAACCGTCCTCTGTGGTTACGCAGACCCAAAGCGGGTTGTCTCCGTCCGGCTTCAGCGTGATTGTTAATTCTGAAGACAGGGTGCGGTGTGGGTTCTCTTCTGGCAAACGGAAGGCACGTAGCTTGCGTTCCAAACCCCCGGCTTTCATCACGACATCCTCGATGCCAATATCCGATAAGGCGGCGCGCAGAGTGCCATGATTAGTCGTGACCTCTAGATCGCCCGGCTGTTTGGGATCGATCCAGGCGTCGAAGCCGCCAAAATTACCCGTGGTGATCGCATCGAACACGACCATATCGGAGCCTTGGTTTTCGAGTAGCCGTTCATGATTCCAGGCGTTGATCTTCGCCATTCGCTTTACGACCGCGCCGTTAAAGCGGGCGCGTCCCTTCCAGCTCGATTCGCGGCCTCGTCCACGATACTCTGCGCCGCTCCAGATCACCCGAATGCGCTCCCCTAAATCAGTCTTGGTATAGGGACGTATGGTTTTTAATACATCCATGCCGTTGCGAATTTCGACTCGCTCAATCGGTGCCTGTGCCGCCACTTCCACCCTCAGGGTAGTGCTGTCGTCGTCGGTCTTGACGATATCGCCCATCATGACCTCCTTGACGGCCTGCGAGGTGGCGTTGTCGAAGGCTTTCGGATCTAGATCGTAGAGGTGCCCTTCTGTTGGAAATGTCGCTTTTACATCGAGGTGCAGCCGAGTACCTGTGGTGCCGTAATGGTGCCGTTTCCGCAAGCAGTCGAAGATGCCGTCGCGTGTCAGTTCCTCGGCGTAAAAGCAAGTCAACCCACCATAGGCACCAAACATAGAGACGCCGGGATAGCTGGCTCCTGGCCGGCCCTTGTGGCCGTCGCTATTGCAGACCACGCCACTGCGGTGGACAAGTGGGAAGCCGTCAGTCAGGAGCCATTCGAAGGTACCCCAGGCCGAATGAATTTCCATCGCTGTTTCCAGCTTCGAATCGTGTGCGTATTTTATGTCGGCATATCGACCGCCGACATGGGCGTAGATCAGGCAGTCTTCATCCTTCAGCGACTCGAATAGCAGATTCGCGTTTGGCGCGTCAGTGTCGAGATCTTCGCGTTCCGGCAGCAGCGCGTGGCTGGAACGGTGTATTTGCCGACCTTCCTCGCGAAAAAATACGTTGCGGTCCCCGCCGACCGCCGTGTTACCGGACCATTCGTAACCGGGAAAAGTTACGAAGCGGCCGGGTTCGTGATGGTATGCAGTCAGTTCGTTGAGGAATTTCCAGAATGCATTGTTGACCTGGAAATCGTTCGCTTGGTGGCTGGTGACGTCGAGGAATGCCTTGTTGCGGGCGAAATCGAAATAGGATCGCGAGGTGCCAATACCAATTGACTCGCCGCTCTGCCCATGTAAATCGCCCCAATAGCCGCTGTACTGGCCTTCGCGGACCATCATCGGGTGCGACTCGCAGACGACGTCGCCACTGACCGCGTCGCGAACCGTGATGCGTAACTCTCCTGGCTGGGCGACGCTTAGATCTTCGAAGGTGACTGACCGCTCGCCGGTTGGATAGTCGAAACGTTCCGGCAAGTTGTTTACGGGCACCGTGGTTTCGAACACGAAACTGCCCTCTGCATGCGCCGTAGGGTTACCCCATTTGTCCTCCGCCTTCAGGCCGAATATGAAACTCTCACCCGGGCGGCGCAGGCTCGAAAGAACAGCACGCCACACATCTGGCTGGCCCGGCACAATGGAGATTGTCGGCGTGTTTGGGATAGGCGTGAAATGGCCAACGGCGCAGACATCCGCCAGCACCTTGAACTCAAATCCTTCCTCGACGAAGGTTTGCATCTGCATGCCGGGTGAGCCGCCACTGGTGTCACCAAACGTGATAGTTATTGTGTCGCCCTCGCTTAAATAGCCGCCGGAGACGCCAATGGTTAGCGACTTCCAGCGCGGCCGGGCGCTGGCACCGCGGCGGCTATATTCCACTGACAGGGTTGCGCCGTTGCTAGCCTTGGCGGTGACATAGTTCGGTGCGGTCGAATCGGTGATCTGTAGCCTGCCGGCATCACCCATCGCGCGGAAGACGACGCGTATCGCACCGGTATCGTCTAGGCCGAAGCGGCCGACCGTGTAGGTCAAGGTGAAAGTTTGCAAGCTTCGCGCTTCGAATGCGCCTTTTGGTGAAAGTTCGACATGGCCATACAGGACCGGATCTGGGCCCGGCTGAACGGCAGGCCATCCTTCTCCGACAAGATTAGAGTCGACGATCGACTCGCCGCCCCGCAGTTCGGATTTGCTTGGATTTGCGGATGCTCCTGTGTCCGGCATGGCGCATTTCTCCTATAGGGGAATTACTTTCTCCTATCATTCGCACATACGGACCGGTTGGGACAACCGGCTAGGTGAGCAGCAACCACTCCTCGGCAACCGTCAACAGCACGGTACCAATCGTATTCGTCACAAAAGCATAGGGTAGGCGAACAGGTAACCGCGCTTGCAGGGTCACTTCCAACTGAATAAGGGGCCGTCCCGTGGTCGGATGGTTCAACATCGGGTGCCTTGCTGCGGCAGTAGGGTGCGGTGCTTTGGGCGGGGAGAAAACTCGGATTTCAACTCAGTGCAGCGCCATGTGCCTTCTGTTTCTTCGAAATGAGCCTAAAATTTATTTTTAGTAGCCATGTGAATTTCTGTACTGTGCGATAGAAAATTTTAGCCTAAGTCATCTTTGATTGCGAATTATTCTCAATTAAAAATGACTGGTTTGGAGCAGCAGGCATGTACTTCGACCGTCGATTATGGAGTTTCACCAAAGGGGTTCGCAGGCGGATTTTTTGGGCTGTCGCGATTGGTGTGTTTGCGACGATGTTTGGCATCGCGCGACTTGCGCTGCTCGGTTGGCTAATCGCGAAAATTTTCGAGGGTGTGCCGTTCGACGATCTACTCTGGCCGTTCGCCGGTGTCGCCGTTGTCATGGTAGTTCGCGGTTGGTTGGAATATTTCCGAACCATGGTTGCACACGACACTGCGGCCAAAGTCCAGGTCCATTTGCGCGCCGTAATATTCGACAAGGTGACGGAACTGGGACCGGCGCATTTCGGCCTTGAGCGGACTGGCGATGCGATCATGGCCATGATCGATGGCGTGGAGCAGCTTGAAATCTATTTCGGCCAGTATCTGCCGCAGCTAATCATTGCCGCATTGACGCCGTTCTTGATTTTTGGCTTCGTAATAGCACTCGACCTGCCCGTGGCACTGGTGATGTTGGCGTCAGCGCTTATCACGCTTGTTGCCCCGCAGGTCTTCCATAGCTGGGATCAAAAAAACAGCATGGCGCGGTCGCGCACCTACAAGGCGTTTGCGGCGGAGTTCCTGGATTCCGTGCAGGGGCTGGCGACCCTAAAGTCCTTTGGTCAGAGCGGTGCCAGAGCGCGCATTCTGAAACAAAAAGCGGATGGTGTATTCAAATCCACTATGTGGGTGCTAGCGACGAACTCGCTCTCCCGCGGAATCACCGACACGGGCATTGCGGTTGGCGCAGCAGCAACCCTTGCGCTTGGCGCCTTCCGGGTCGTTGATGGCGATATGAGCCTAGCGGCCCTGATCATGGTCTTGATGATGGGTGTTGAAGTGTTCCGGCCGCTGCGCGATATGCGTTCGTTGATGCACAATGGCATGGTGGCGCAAGCGGCGGCGCAGACGATCTTCCATCTGCTTGATTCGAAACCGATCGTCATCGAGCAGCCGCGGGGGGAGGCGGGAAGCCTATCACCAACGGTTGCTTTCGAGGACGTGACATTTGCTTATCCGACCAGCAAACAGAGCGCACATAAGGGTTTGAATTTTGAGGTCGCTGCCGGTGAGCGGGTCGGCTTCGTGGGGCCCAGCGGGGTCGGAAAATCGTCCATCGTTCGGCTTTTGTTGCGTTTTTATGACCCGACAAAGGGCGCTGTGAAGATTGGTGGCTGCAATTTGCGCGAGCTAAGTTTCGCGGATATCCGCAGACAGATCGCGGTGGTGAACCAGGACACTTATCTTTTCCACGGTACGGTCGCCGAAAATCTTCGGCTTGGAAAGCCAGCTGCGTCAGCGAATGAACTGGAAGAGGTATGCCGGGCCGCCAACGCGCACGAATTTATCGTCAAGCTTCCGCAGGGCTACGACACAGTTATTGGTGAGCGCGGTATCCGCCTATCCGGGGGCCAGCGGCAGCGTATCGCGATTGCCCGAGCAATCCTACGCGATGCGCCGATACTAGTATTAGACGAAGCCCTGTCCGCCGTTGATGCGGAGAACGAAGCGATAATTCAGGACGCGCTCGACCGCTTGATGGAAGGGCGGACTACCCTGATATTCGCACACCGTCTATCAAGCGTAATAGGCGCCGATCGCATCCTCGTGCTCGATGGGGGCCGAGTTGCGGAGACCGGAGTGCATCATGAACTGATGGCTCAGGGCGGCGTTTATCATCGTCTGATGGCCGAACAGGCAGCGGAGACAGCGCGGATTGAAGTGCCCGTGGACGGGGGTAGTGCGCCGGCGCCCGACGAAGGTGCACAGCCGGCTTACAGTGAGGAGGCACAATTTGCGCCGACCGACGCTATTGTCAAAGCTGAAGGCCTTGGTTGGTTCACCGCCTCCCAGGAGTTGATGAAGCATATCGGTCCATATCGCAGCAAGCTAATGGCGACCTTCTTCTTCGGTGTGACGCGTGTGCTCGCCTTCATTGGTATTGGCGTGGTTGGAGCACTTGCGGTTCGAGCGGTGAAAAGCGGTGAACCGTTTGAGACGCTGCTGATCCTCCTTGCTTTCATGGCGCCGGTCGCTGGAATTTTCCACTGGTTCGAATCGTGGCTCGCGCATGATATGGCGTTCCGCCTGTTGGCTGAGATGCGGATTTCCCTATT
>PBDC01000050.1 GCA_002717185.1 Rhodospirillaceae bacterium | reverse complement strand
GTGCGGTCGAGAAGACTCGAACTTCCACGGGGTTGCCCCCACAGCGACCTCAACGCTGCGCGTCTACCAATTCCGCCACGACCGCATGGTATTCGTTCGAAACCGGATTTATTATAGACGTATGTCCTGTTAGGACGCACGGGGAATACCAAATCACCTATACTGTGGCAAGCACCACCAAGCCTGATTAACCAATATACGCACGGGCGCATGATAAACACGCCAGAATGGCAGATCAGCTGCACTCCGGAAGCCTATCTAGAAAGCCTGTCGGCGATGGAAAACAGGGTCGCCGCGATCAGAAACGGCACAGCCAGTGAGCTGATTTGGCTGCTCGAACATCCACCGCTCTACACCGCTGGGACAAGCGCGAAGGAATCGGATTTACTGGAACCATCACGCTTCCCGGTCTATCTCGCCGGACGCGGCGGGCAGTATACCTATCACGGACCGGGGCAGCGCATCGTATACACTATGCTCGACTTACGCGTACGAGGGCCAGATGTGCGTTGTTTCGTGCAAAACCTGGAAGATTGGGTGATCAAGGCGCTAGCCCAATTCAACGTCAAGGGGGAGCGACGGGATAACCGGGTCGGTATCTGGGTTGATCGCGGCGGCGGCCGCGAAGACAAGATAGCTGCGATCGGTGTGCGCATTCGTCACTGGATAACTTTCCATGGCATTTCGATTAACGTGGAACCCGATTTGAGTCATTTTGACGGCATCGTCCCCTGTGGCATCGGAGATGAATACCTGGGCGTTACGTCATTAGTAGATCTCGGTCTCCCCGTGACGATGACCGACCTGGACGTCGCATTGCGCGAGACATTCGAGAGTGTATTCGGAGCGGCACTCACCTGCTCAACAACGGTATAGGTGAGGAAAGGCTGCATACCGCTCGGCCATTCGAGCAACCAAGCCAGCTAAACGCAGAATCTGCGATTGAATTTGGATGCACGCGGTGATCCGTCGGTCATGGCGCGGTAGGTTGGATATCGAAACCCCGCCCGTTCGGCGGAACGGCTTCTTCTTCGATGACCCGCGTAACGTGAGAGATCGGAGGCCCCCTATGACAGCGCGTAATCATTTTCCGCACTTCATCTTCAGCACCTGAAAACAGTGCTTCGACCGTGCCGTCGCGGCAATTACGCACCCAGCCACCAAGACCCAGCGCTTCCGCCTCACGTGCTAGCCAGAAACGGAACCCCACTCCTTGAACGCGACCCTTAATGATTACACTAACGGCTATGACAAGCGTCACCGTCAATCGAACTCCAATATCGGCTGGTCAACGATCAAACTGTCGCCCTCCTCAGCTAGCAGTACCTTGACGGTCCCATCCTGCGTGGCGCGCAAGACGTTCTCCATCTTCATCGCTTCCACAATCGCCAGTTCCTCGCCCGCCTTGACTACGTCGCCTTCCTGACGGGCGAGCCGGATCAGCAGACCAGGCATTGGCGAAAGCAAAAAGCGCGACAGATCCGGTGGCTCCTTGACTGGCATAAGACGGTTCAATTCAGCTATATGTCCGCCCACGACCAGCACACTTATCTGACCGCCCGCATGGATCAGACGGTAGCGTGATCCCTCACGCTCAACTTGAATGCAGACAGTGTCTCCGTTCACCTTACCTTGGAACAAGGGTTCGCCCGGCCGCCAGTCACCCGACACCGAAAACGTGATGCCTTCGATATAGACGGTGTAGCCGCCATCCGAATTTGTTACCGTCAAATCGTATTCCTGCGGTTCGCGCTCACCAACGATTGCCGTGCGGCTCGATTGCGCGAACGCGCAACCGTGTGCCCAGTTGCGACGTGCCTCCTCCCGTGCGTTTAGGACAGCGGCGATGGCGACAATGTTCCGTGGATCATCATTCAATAGATGTTCGGTCGTAAAGCCGTCGGCAAACTCCTCCTCGATGAAAGCGGTAGAGATGTTGCCGGACTTGAAACGCGAATGCGCTAGCACAGCTGACAGGAAAGGGATGTTGTGCGACACACCGCGGATATAATACGCGTCAAGCGCATCGCGCATCGCCGCGATGGCCTCATCACGGGTCGTCCCGCTAGTAATCAGCTTGGCGATCATCGGATCGTAGAACATAGAGATTTCGCCGCCTTCGTACACACCCGTATCGACCCGCACAGTGTCAGACTCTTTTGGGGCGCGATAACGTACCAATCGCCCCGTGGAAGGCAGGAAGTTGCGGAACGGGTCTTCCGCATAGATGCGGGCTTCCATCGCCCAGCCCTCGAGCCGAACGTCATCCTGAGCGATCGATAGGGTCTCGCCAGCTGAAACCCGGATCATCTGTTCAACCAAATCGAAGCCCGTCACCAGCTCGGTCACCGGATGTTCTACCTGCAGACGAGTGTTCATCTCTAAAAAATAGAAATTACGGTCGGTATCGACAATGAACTCCACCGTTCCAGCTGACTTGTAGTTGACCGCCTTGGCCAACGTAACCGCCTGTTTACCCATCGCAGCGCGGGTCGCTTCGTCGATGAATGGGGACGGAGCTTCCTCGATGACCTTTTGGTGGCGACGCTGAATCGAACACTCACGCTCACCCAGATAGATTGTGTTGCCATGGCTGTCGGCCAACACCTGGATCTCGATATGGCGCGGGTTCTCAATGAACTTCTCGATGAAAATTCGGTCGTCACCGAAGCTCGATTGCGCTTCACTAGCGGCAAGACAAAAGCCCTCACGTACCCCGTCATCATTACGCGCTATGCGCATGCCTTTGCCACCGCCGCCGGCCGACGCCTTTAGCATGACTGGATAGCCGATTTGGTTCGAGACAGTAACCGCCTCCTCCGCATCGGCGATCACGCCCGGCAGGCCTGGCACGGTGGCAACTCCAGCTTCATCCGCAAGACGTTTCGATTCGATCTTGTCGCCCATCGCCGCTATCGCCTTCGGTCCCGGCCCAATAAATGCCGCGCCCGCGGCACCCAGTGCTTCAGCAAAGGCCGCATTCTCGGACAGAAAACCATAGCCGGGATGCACGGCGTCAGCATTGGTCTCCTTTATCGCCGCCAGGATGTTGTCGATTACAAGATAGCTCTCCGCCGACGGCGCTGGTCCAACCGCCACCGCCTCATCCGCCATCGCGACGTGTAAAGAGTCAGCATCTGCTTCGGAATAAACCGCGACGGTCGCGATCCCCATACTTTTCGCGGTCCGAATTACACGGCACGCGATCTCGCCCCGGTTGGCTATCAAAATCTTGGAAAACAAGGTGCCTCCTGATGCATTTCCCGCAAACAGAGCGGCGTATGATCGCCCTGTCAAGGCACCGGAACATTTATCACAAATTCAAGGGATGGGATTAGATCGCGTCGTCTACGAGAGAACGATGATAAATGCGAGACCCAAGATCGCAAAGCGTGACAGTAAGCAGAAGTTTGGACTTTTTTCACCAGTGCCCAAATTACCTACCATGCTCAACCGATATCAGGTTGACGCCGATATCCCTCAAAAATACAGGCATTCCACCCTAGAATATTATGCCAGAGGCCTTCTTCCAACTTGGTCCTGCGCCATGCAAGGGATCGACGCCCTCATCGAGGGTGGACTGTTCTCTGTTCCAGCATGGCCACCAGTTCGATGCCATCGGGCTGCGGCATTGCCTTGGATGGCTCCAAATTAACTAGAACATGCAAATCCGCGTCCACTTGTCGGGTCAAATCGGTACCTTCGCGAAACGCCGATCGGAATTTGGGATCCCAGCACATACGAACAAAATTTTCTTAATCACAGTCCACTCAAACCCGCTGATCTTCAGAAACTCTGCTGCTCAAACGTCCGAATGAATCCTTGACGTAGCCAATTTGCCGTTTATTAGCGAAGTGAATAGTGCACCAACGCATCCCGATCTATCTCCACGCCAAGCCCAGGAACCTTTGGCGGTCGTACGCCACCATCACGGACACGCCATCTTTCACCCAGTACCAGGTCGTCCTCGACCCAAGCGATCAGCGACTGGTTCGGACGGTTCAACTGCGAGCAGGCCAGCCCTAGATGGCAGAATACCGCCCAGGCGATGCCCAGTTCCCAACGGGCGCGCAGCCATATGCGTTTCCCGAGCCGATCGGCCAAAGCCAGCTGTTCAAGAAAACCGGTAATACCACCAACCAGCTGCGGGTCGACTACGACCGCATCAATCAACGGATAGCGCGCTAAGGTGTCACCATCGTAGCAGTGCGTCGAAACCGGCATGCCGGAGCGTTCCCGGACAACCTCCGTTGCCGCAAGGCTGGCGACGGGCTCTTCGATATTGACGAGCCGGGCTTCTCTAACCCCCTCCAGGAAAGACAGAGCCTGGTCCTGAGACAGGGCCATATTGGCGTCGACGGCGATTTCGACATCCGGGCCAAGGGCGGCACGAACGGCATGCGCGATTTTGATCTCGCAATCCACCGTGTGCAGGCCGATCTTGTACTCAAACAGACAGGCACCAGTCTCCTCGATCTGCTGGACCGCGATACCCGCCATACGCGCCGCCAATTCATCGTTGCTATAGCCTGCCGTTGGATCATCAGAATAGGCGTAGCCACAGAACGGTGCTTTCTCGCGCACCGCACCACCGAGCAAGTCGTAAAGCGGTCTACCGTCAACCTTTGCAGCGATATCCCATAAGGCAATATCAATAGCCGAATATGCGTTGCGACTTGCCAGATGTTCCGGATAACCAAAATCAAAGGGTTCACTTGGCAGGCATGCCTCTCGAACCGCGGTCTTGTCCAAAGCATCCATACCCAAAATCGCCGGGACGAACCGCACGCGAACAATATCCGCCGACCACAGGCCTCGGGTCTCGCCCAGACCGACGAAACCGTCCTCGGTTTCAATCTCGACAATCGTGTTCTCAACTCGCTGAACCACACGTTTAGAGAAGTGACCGACCCGAGTAACGGGCACAGCCACTGAGTAGACACGAACGTCGCGGATGCGCATGGAGCCAACGGAGGTCGGCACTTTTGGAAGAGTGGCCATTGCACTCACCAGCTCACTTAAGTATTAGCCCCAAATCAGGCCGCCGTCTCCATTACGACGTCGCGGACCGCCAGGGCCGCTCGCTCCATCTGGTCGCGCGTGACATCAAGGTGGGTCACAACGCGCATGCGATAACGATCGTTCTCACCAATGCGAACACCCCGTTCCAGAAGTCGCTCGTGGACCTCCGCCGCCGTCATACCGGTATGGGAGACGTCGAAGAATACCATGTTAGTTTCTATCGTTTCCGGGTCGACCCGAACTCCTGGCAAATTAGCGATCCTTTCGGCGAAGAACTGAGCGTTCTCGTGATCTTCCGACATACGATCAACATTGTGTTCAAGCGCGAAAACGCCAGCTGCCGCAATCGAACCCGACTGCCGCATCGCTCCGCCCATGCGCTGCTTCCACTGCCAAGCCTGTTCAATGAATTCCGCGCTACCGGCAAGTACAGCTCCGACGGGACACCCCAACCCTTTCGAAAGGTCGATCCATAATGAATCGAACGGTTCTGCAAAATCACAAGCCGGGACGCCAGAAGCTACCACCGCGTTCAAAAGGCGTGCACCATCCATGTGCAACACCAGATCGTGTGCCTTAGCAACATCACCCACTGCCTGGATGGTCTCCAACGGCCAAACCGAACCGCCGCCAGAGTTGGCCGTCTGTTCGATTTCGATCATCCGCGTGCGTGGTGCGTGACGGCGCGGCTTCCGGATTGCCGCCTCGGCTAACTCTGCACTAAATATGCCACGTTCACCATCAACAGGGCGCGTGCTAGCGCCGGCAAAGACCGCCGGGCCACCGCCCTCGGAATTGATGATATGTGAAGTCTTGTCAGCGATAATGTCATCTCCGGGCCGACAGTGGATCTGGATCGCGATCTGGTTGCACATCGTCCCCGACGGCAGGAAAACAGCCGCTTCCTTGCCAAGCAGCTCTGATGTCATCTCACAAAGCCTATTGGTCGTTGGATCCTCACCGCGCTGTTCATCACCAACATCAGCACTGGCCATTGCGTCCCGCATCGCCGCAGTCGGCCGGGTCTGGGTGTCACTGTAGAGATCAATCTCGATAGCAGTCATCTTTGAAACCTCAGTTTAGGTAGACGTTTAGTCGCGCCCTTGCCTGTTAAAGAATATGTCGAACAAACCCATCACGTAAGCTACATGCAAAGCTAACACCGACCCCCAGCCGACCACCGGCAAGACAAACCAAGCAGTTGCCGAATCAGTCGTCACGTTAATTACAAAGGCTGCCGCACTAATCCCGAAGTAGACAAGCAGATGAATCATCAAACCGCGCAAGTGCGCCTTGGCCCGCACCGAGTCAACCATCACAGCGGAATATTGTCGTGTTTTTTCCACGGATTTTCTAGCTGCTTATTCCGAAGCATCCGTAACGCTCGGCAAAGCCGCCGCCGCGAGTTACGCGGCAGGATTACATCGTCGATNAAGCCGAGNGATCCGGCAACAAAGGGATTAGCAAACTTNGATTGATACTCGTCGGTCCGCTGGGCGATCTTTTCAGGGTCNCCAATATCGGCCCGGAAGATGATCTCGACGGCGCCTTTCGANCCCATCACCGCAATTTCCGCGCTAGGCCAAGCGTAGTTCACGTCGCCGCGGAGATGTTTGGAACTCATTACNTCATANGCCCCGCCATAGGCTTTGCGCGTTATCAGTGTGACCTTAGGCACCGTCGCTTCAGCATAGGCGAAGAGCAACTTGGCCCCATGCTTGATGATACCGCCATATTCCTGGCTCGTCCCTGGGAGGAAACCCGGCACGTCAACGAACGTCAGGATCGGAATGTTAAAGCAGTCGCAAAACCGAACGAAGCGCGCCGCCTTGCGCGACGAAGCAATGTCCAAGCAACCGGCAAGGACCATCGGCTGATTAGCGACGATACCGACGGTCGAGCCCTCCATGCGCGCAAGACCGATGACGATGTTGCCCGCATAGTCAGGCTGAAGTTCAAAAAAATCTCCTTCGTCGACGACTTTCTCGATCAATTCCTTCATATCATATGGTTTGTTAGGGTTTGCCGGCACCAAAGTTTCGAGCGACAGTTCCGTTCGGTCAGCTGGGTCTTCCGTCTTCAGAACAGGTGGCTTTTCCCGGTTAGAAGACGGTATCAGATCAATAAAACGACGCAGCTGTAGGAGGGCATCGACATCGTTCTCGAAGGCTAGGTCGGCAACGCCCGACTTCGTCGTGTGGGTCGTTGCGCCTCCCAGTTCTTCCTGGCTGACCTCTTCATGTGTAACAGTCTTCACTACATCGGGACCGGTAACAAACATGTAAGAGCTGTCTTTGACCATGAAAATAAAATCGGTCATCGCTGGCGAATAGACCGCCCCGCCTGCACAAGGCCCCATGATAAGAGACACCTGCGGGATCACGCCAGAGGCCAGCACGTTGCGCTGAAACACATCAGCGTATCCCGCCAGGGAGGCGACACCCTCCTGGATCCGCGCACCGCCGGAATCATTCAATCCAATGACCGGCGCGCCAACCTTCATCGCCTGATCCATGACTTTGCAGATCTTACGCGCATGGGCAGCCGACAAAGAGCCGCCAAACACAGTGAAATCCTGGCTAAACACGAAGACCAACTTACCGTTCACTGTACCATGGCCAGTGACGACACCATCTCCAGGGATCTTTTGGTCTGCCATACCGAAGTCGTTGATGTCGTGCTCGACGAACATGTCCCATTCCTCAAACGACCCCTCATCGAGAAACACATCGACCCGCTCCCTTGCCGTGAGTTTCCCCTTGGCGTGTTGGCTATCGATACGGCGCTGGCCACCACCGAGGCGAGCGGCCTCGCGTTTAAGTTTAAGCTGACAAATTATGTCGGACATGGATGACCTCTAATTTTCTCCAAAATCGCACTGGCCGTATCATTCGGCAAGTGAAACCAGGACCTTAAGCTAGTTTAAGGGCCTGTTCATTCCGGTTTCCCAGCACAACCTCCAAGAAGCGGGCCGCCGCCGCAATTTCCTTAATGATTGACTCCCTTCTAGCGGCTACTTCGGAGTCCTCACCCCACTTTTCGGCCTGGTATGTTTCGTCGATTAGGCTAGCCACTGCCGCTTCTGCCGCTTCGAGTCGACCCTCCGCAACGGAGAGAGCTATGACAATTGAGCCAGATACCACAGTCAGGCTGTGCATGCCGGACAGCGCGAATTCGTCCTGTGCTCCGATCTCTTTTCGAATAGCCGCTAGCGTCGCTTCGTCCTGACGAACCGGCATGATCGACTGTGTCACGCGGAAAGCGACGCCATAGCGCGTCTCCGCCCATTCGAGCAATGGCTGCCAGGCTGCAGCCTGACGCGCAGTTAGCTCCTCGGGCGCCCCAGTTCGATAACAAAGCAGATCAGTCGCTGTATATGCAGCAATCTCATCAACCACCTCCTGCAATCGTGGCCGCACGCGATCAATCGCCGTATTCACAAAGCGAGTCATTGGCATGTCTTTTGGTGAGCTTTCCTCCGGCTGTTCTCGCCATTCCTCCGCCACACAATTAGCCAACGCTTCCGTTGGTAGCGCCAAAGGAGCGCGTCCCGGCGAGTGCATCGGTCTTCCGTCCAAGGTTATGGTGTAGAACTCATCATCCTTAGCGACAACGGCAACTTGCTTATAAAAACGCTTCACCTTTTCGTTTCCGATCAGCTGGTTTCGGCGAGGCTAATGATATAGGCGGGAGGGATAATGAATACGCCCCGCAGTCAACTGACTTTGCGGGCGATACGGTCTTGCTCATGCGATAAGGCGATTCGGACGGGGGTCCCGCAATCTTCAGCGTGACGGCGGTTTTGAACTTCGCTGATTTCGGTTGCACTTGGAGCTCAGAATTATAGTCGTTGAAATCAACAGCTCGCAAAATGGCCACAGAAGAGAAGATCAAAATAACCACCACACCCGCGAAGCACTTTGGAAAGGGGCCTATCATCAGGAAGTTCTCTTCCAAAGGCCGCAAATGATACTAGGCAATTCTGTGAAGGCTTCGGCGATATGAACGGCACCTGCAGCAACTAGCTCTTTCGGCGCATGATAACCCCAAGCGACACCGATTGCCGGAACCCTGGCACGGACCGCCATAACTATGTCGAAAGTCGTGTCGCCGATCATGATCGTAGTCTCCGGTGCTGCGCCCATTTCTGCCATCGCATCCCACAAAATTTCCGGGTTCGGTTTCCCAGGCCCATCCTCCGCCGTCTTTAGGATGTTGAAATGATCGTGCAGCCTATGGTGCTTCAGAGTCGCCTCCAAGCCCCGGCTTGACTTTCCGGTCGCCACGCCAAGTTGGTATCCCTTCGACAGCAAGGAATCCAACACTTTGGTAACACCAGGATAGAGTGGTTCCTCATGCTCTGGCTGTTGGCGCAGGATGTAAGCAGCTTCTTTGAAGTGTGCAACAATATCGTCGAGCTTGTCCTGTGCATCCGCCGGCACCAGGCGTCCAACGGCATCGCTAAGCGGCAAACCGACCGTACGGCGCGTCGCTTCTGCGGGCGGTTCCGTAAGGGCATTGTGGCGAAAGGCCGTTTTTATCGCCTCAACAATCGCGTGCTGGCTATCCACCAGGGTGCCGTCGCAATCGAAAACAACAAGCCGGTTGGGGGCAATCTGTGTCACCGGTCGACCTCTTCGAAAGGGTCTTCCTGTTGAACCGGACTGAATCCCATTTGCGCCCAAGTTTTCTTCATATGCGGCGGCAATTCCGCCACGGAATGCAGGGAGCCTTTACCGGATGGATGTGGCAAAGATATTTGGCGGGCATGTAAATGAAGTTGTCGCGGCAAAACATCGCTTTGCACGAAGGCCTCAGCACCACCGTATTTGCCGTCGCCCAAGACCGGTGTCTGAATCGCAGCTGCGTGCACGCGAATTTGGTGGGTGCGGCCGGTCTGCGGCCAGAATGCAAGCCAGGCGAGCCTATTGCCAGACCGTTCCAGTAAGCTGTATAGCGTGACCGCTCGCTTACCGTCCTCCGGATCAATGACCATACGCTCGCCGCCCTTCGCTGGCAGCTTATTTAGTGGCAAGTCGATCCGACCGCGATGCAGGTTAGGCACGCCTACCGTCACCGCCCAGTAGATCTTACGGGCCACCTTAGTATTAAAACTGCGCCCAAGATGGGCTGCTGCCCTGCGATGACGCGCCAGAACCATAACGCCGCTGGTATACCGATCCAAACGATGCACAAGGCGTGGCCGCTCCGTCGCCTCGAACCTCAGTCCATCCAGAAGACCATCGAGATGCCGGGTGACACCGGTGCCTCCCTGCACGACCAAGCCCGCTGGCTTGTCAATTACCAGAACGTCAGGATCCTTGTGGATCACAAGACNCTGCACGAAACGACGATCCGCATCGCTTAACTCGGCACGTGCCTTTACCGGCACCATNGCGTCNAAGATGGGGGGAATTCGAACCGACTGGCCGGCTTCCAAGCGCAAGCCTGCCTTANCGCGCCGACCATCGACCCGCACCTGGCCGGTTCGCAGTAGCTTCTGAAGCCTGCCGTAACCGAGGCCGGGAAAGTGCTGCTTGAACCAGTTGTCTAGGCGTATTGCATCCTCTTCGTCCGCTACCATTCGGGTCTCGACGCCTTTCATGACAACACAGCGCGCATCAGCTGCATCGCAACGAAGAAGGCGAACACCGAAAGGGCGACCGAGGCGCCAATATATAGGGCCGCGTGAAGCATTTCCCCCTTGTTGAGGAGGACAACGACATCCATCGAAAACGTCGAGAACGTCGTAAAAGCGCCCAGCAGGCCAACAACGATAAGTGCGCGTAATTCCTGGCTCGGTGACCAGAATAGTGCAAACGTCTCAACCAGAGCACCCAGAATAAACGACCCCAATACGTTTACAAACAATATGCCCCAAGGAAAGCCGTGGCCGAGCCACTGCCCAACCAGGCCCGCCACCAGGTGGCGGACTACAGCACCCATGGCACCTCCCGCAGCGATGTAGGCAATCATTTTCATTTTAGTAGATCTGCTCCCCGACGACGATTGCGGAGAGTATCATACGTGATTATTAGCTTCCGTTTTGTCTTTCTTTGCGAAGCTTATCCCAATAGTTTAGACGCTTGCGTAATTCGCGCTCGAATCCACGCTCGACCGGACTGTAGAAGGTCTGCCGCTCTGTGTCGTCAGGGAAATAGTCCTGCCCCGAAAACGCGTCTGGTGCGTCGTGATCATAGCTGTAACCCGCGCTGTAACCGAGGTCTCTCATCAAATTAGTAGGTGCGTTCAGGATATGCTTGGGCGGCATCAGTGAGCCCGTTTCCTTTGCGTGCCGACGCGCGGTGCCATAAGCCTTATAGGAAGCATTGGATTTTGGCGCTGTTGCCAAATAGATAACGGCCTGCGCCAGCGCTAGCTCACCCTCCGGCGAGCCGACCCGCTCAAACGTCTCCCAGGCCGTTAAGGTTTGCACGGCGGCCTGCGGTTCCGCAAGACCCACGTCCTCATAGGCAAAGCGGAGTAAACGCCTACAGATATACCGCGGGTCCTCGCCACCATCCAGCATGCGCGCCAGCCAATAAAGCGCCGCATCGCAGTCCGAGCCGCGCATCGATTTATGCAACGCACTGATTAAATTGTAATGACCTTCCTGACTTTTGTCGTAAAGCGGTGCCCGACGCTGCACCGTCTTAACCAGTACCCTTGTATCGATCGGCTTCTCAACCTCCAGGGCAAACAGTTCCTCGGCCAGATTGAGTAAAAATCGGCCATCGCCATCCGCCATCGCTTTTAGCGTGCTCCGGGCATCACCATCGAGCGGCAACGCTCGACCGACAGAACCTTTAGCACGGGACAACAACGTCTCCAATGCCCTGTCGTCCAGCCGGTTGAGGACAAAGACCTGGGCACGCGACAGTACCGCAGCATTTAGCTCGAAGCTGGGATTCTCCGTCGTAGCGCCTACGAGGATAACGGTCCCATCTTCCACATATGGCAGAAAGCCATCTTGTTGCGCCCGGTTGAAGCGGTGAATCTCGTCAATAAACAGTAATGTCCCACGACCTGCCAGTCGGTTACTCGTCGCCCGCTCAAACACCTTTCGCAAATCGGCGACACCGGAAAATACGGCCGACAGTGACTCGAATACCATACCGGTATTCTCAGCTAGAAGTCGCGCAATTGTGGTCTTGCCGGTTCCCGGCGCCCCCCATAGAACAATCGAGGCAAACCTACCGCTATCGATCATACGATAGATCGGTCCCTCAGTTCCCAACAAGTGGTCTTGGCCCACGACCTCATCGAGATTTCCAGGTCGCAACCGATCAGCCAGGGGCCGCAGCGCCTCACTCTCGAAAAGGCCAGGCGTGGAGTTCATCCAGAAACTCGGATTTGAATAGTCCGGTCGCCACGCTGAATCTCTAACTGCCAGCGTAATTTCCTATCGGCCGCTGAGCGTTCCAGATCGATGACGCGCTTCACCTCCACACCATTGACCGCACGAATGATGTCGTTCAGCCGGAAGCCTAACCGGGCCGCGGTTGACTGTTTCTCAATTTTTACCACTAAAACGCCCTTCAAACCTGCTTCGAGACCAATTTCTTCGCTCAGTGCCGGTGAAAGGTTCCCGACAGTGACGCCCGCAAACGGATTGCGGCCCCGTATCAAGGTCAGGTTGCGCGGCGGGTTCTCCGGAGGTGCGATGAGATTGAACGGCACGGTGCGCAGTTCCCCTCGCCGGACAACCTTTAGGTCAACCGACTCGCCGATGGATTTAGTTGCTATCCGGAAACGCAGGGCCTGCACGTCATCCACATCGTGCCGGTCGACTGCAACGACAACATCGCCCAGAGCCAGCCCGGCCCGTTTACCGGGTCCGTTATGGTCGATCTTCTCGATCAGGACCCCTACGGGCCGTACCAGTCCCAACGCGTTGGCAATCTCTGAAGTAACCGGCTTTCCGGTAAAGCTTAGCCAAGGCCGAACCAGCGGCTTGCCGCTAATAGCACTATCAAGAATACGACGCACCATGTTGCTGGGTACAGCGAAACCAATCCCCAAGGAACCGCCATCGCGCGAATAGATTGCTGTATTGACGCCAACTAGCCTGCCATCCATCGCGAGAAGGGCACCACCCGAATTGCCTGGATTAATCGCCGCATCCGTCTGAATAAATGAACGAAAATCGCTGATCCCAACCGATGTCCTGGCTAACGCCGAAACAATACCGCTAGTTACTGTCTGACCGACACCGAACGGATTTCCCACAGCCAGCAACAGATCGCCTACTTCAAGACTATCAGAATCGCCCAGTCTCAGGAACGGCAGCGCCTCACCGTTCGTGTCCACTTTCAAAACTGCGATATCGGTTCGCTTATCCGCCACCATTAGCTTCGCGGCGAACTCACGCCGATCGGAAAGTACAACGGTAATCGCCTGCGCTTTGTCGATGACATGGTTGTTTGTGACGATGAAACCACCGGATCGGACGATCACGCCGGAACCGAGAGAATTTTCGAGCCGCTCTCGCGGAAAGTCCTGAAACGGAAAATCGCCAAATAATCGGTTGAAGATAGGATCGTCGAATAGGCTTGTTCCACCGCGGCTGCGAACCAACCGTTTTGCGTAGATGTTTACCACCGCCGGCGCTGCCTTTTTAACCAAAGGCGCGTAACTCAGCCTAATCTGATTGCGGTTCTGCGGTAACGATTGCGTGAGAGCGGGGGTCGCCAATATGGCAACCAGGCCAAAGGTCGCAAGGGAGAGGCATATGCCTTTCATAGGCAAAATCATAGTGTCTATGTATGCGCTCGCAAGCAGTTTGCAAAGCCTTACAAAATGAAGCGCTACGACGCAAATGGGCGGCCAAGAGACCGCCCATCAAGTATACGCATGACCCTTGCAACCACTATTCAAGTTCTTCTTCGTCCTCCACCACCGGTCCAGAATCCTGGCCCTTTGCCTCCGGATCCCGGTCAACCAGTTCGATTACTGCCATCGGTGCGGAGTCGCCATAGCGGAAGCCCGCCTTGAGAACACGGGTGTAGCCGCCGTCACGCTCAGCATACCGATCCGCGAGCGTATCGAAGAGCTTCGCCGTTGTCACATCGTCACGCAGCATGGAATGCGCCCGCCTGCGCGTATGCAATGTGTTATGCTTGCCCAAGGTGATCAGCTTGTCAACGATCGGGCTAAGTTCCTTTGCCTTCGGTAAAGTCGTCTTAATCTGTTCATGTTTTAGAAGCGCGACGGCCATATTTGCGAACATCGCTTTTCTATGCGTGCTCGTCCGGTTCAATTTGCGTCCGCTCATGCGATGTCGCATGACACCCACTCCTGTATTTAGTTGATTTTTCCCAACAACTTGAGCCGAGAAAAGTCCAATTAAAACGGCTCTTCGAGCCGCTTGACCAATTCCTCAATATTCTCCGGCGGCCAGGTAGTAATCTCCATACCAAGATGAAGACCCATCTGGGTCAGCACTTCCTTAATTTCGTTCAGCGACTTTCGACCAAAATTTGGCGTTCGGAGCATTTCCGCCTCGGTCTTCTGAACCAAATCGCCGATATAAACGATATTGTCGTTCTTTAAGCAATTTGCCGAGCGGACGGACAATTCCAATTCGTCCACTTTACGAAGCAGGTTGCGATTGAACGGCAGATCAGCCGGCGCTTCCTCGGCGACACGCGCTTCAGGCTCCTCGAAATTAATGAAAAGCTGTAACTGGTCCTGCAGGATCCTCGCCGCGTAGGCCACAGCGTCGTCCGGCGTCAGGGCACCGTTAGTTTCGATCTGCATGGACAGTTTATCATAGTCGGTTACCTGCCCAACACGGGTGTTCTGGACCTTATAAGAAATCTGACGGATTGGGCTGAATACGGAATCGATCGGAATTAGACCTATTGGTGCATCTTCTGGCCGGTTCTGCGTGGCAGGAACGTACCCGGTCCCGGTCTCGACGGTCATTTCCATCGAAATTCGAGCACCTTCGTCCAACGTACAGATCACCAGGTCTGGGTTCATAATCTCGACATCATGACCGGTCTCAATCTTGCTCGCTGTCACCTCGCCCGGACCCTCTGCCATCAAATGGATCTTCTTTGGCCCCTCGCCATGCAAACGCAAGGCCAACACCTTAATATTGAGAACAATATCGGTAACATCCTCGCGCACGCCAGCAATTGAGGAAAACTCATGCAACACGCCGTCGATTTGCACCGAAGTCACAGCAGCCCCATGCAACGACGAAAGCAAGACGCGGCGTAGCGCGTTACCCAGGGTCAGACCGAAACCACGCTCAAGCGGCTCCAAGGTGACTTTCGCGCGAGTTTGACCCTGCTCTTCAACCTGGATCACTCGCGGTGTTAAAAATTCATTCACTGCACTTTGCATAGATCACCTGTAGTGAGAATG
>PBDC01000049.1 GCA_002717185.1 Rhodospirillaceae bacterium | reverse complement strand
TCCCCTTTGATCATGGAAAAAACGCAGGGTTTTTTCTATCTCATTTCCCAGATCCTGCACCACAGGCCCCAGAATTCTCTCAAATTGATTTGGCACCTCCGAACTGCCAGCACCGGCCTCTTTTAAAAAAACCGGAGCAATGCAGTCGCGACGCTGTAACTCCGCCAACGCTTGATCACTTGTTAAACCTTGAGCCTTGCTTAACGCATCGCTGATACTAAAAATTCCGACCGGTATGGAGCGTATTATTGCCACTGACTTTTTCACATCATAAGCGGCTACTACGGTCGAATAGGCCGAGACAAATATATGACAGAGATGCGCATCGTGTTTTTCGTTCGGACCCAGTATCGCTGCATGCGCAGCGGGTGTTACCAGTGCGATTTTTGGCGCCAAATCGCCGAATGAAGATAGATAATCTCGGAGCCTGTCAACTTCGATAAAGCCGTACATGCCTCCCTTTGATGTTTCGGCAACAACACCTTTGGAGGTATCAGAAAATTGGTTATCTGTTTCTGGGTCCAAATGTGTGTACCCATAAGACACCTCGTCTACACCGAGATGTTCACATCCGAAATTTCTTATTGCTGCAATATTAGACTTCGAAAAACTAGCTGTCGCAGGAGAATCTTCAACAAAAACAATACGAGGATCCTCCAGCACCACTGTTAAATTTCCAACATTACCAGTCGTACGCTTGCCAATCTTATCTAGCGCATGTGCGATTATATTTTTGATGCTTGCACTCTGATCTTTCAGAGGCAAAACCAGTTCTTCACCAAGAGGTTCTTCTGAGATTACTCCATCGGCACTAACCAAACGTGCTTGCCAACCACAGTCGGATACAAAAAGGTATAAGTCGTTTGTACCTTTATCGTCCGCAGACTTGTCATCTGCTGCGGTCGCAACCGCATTCTTGCCACCTGGTTTGGATAGTTTTTGCCGAAGCATTTTTACCAGCTTCATCGCTTAACCTCTTTTGACAAAATTAAAGTCGTTGGAGGCAATAAATCGTCCGCTAGTAGTGCATTGACGAGTATAAATTTTGACCTGATACCGAAGCTAGAATAATCCGGCAGACAATGGGCCCTTTTTATAAACAAAGGTACCCTAAAATCCATCATGTAAATTCACCGAGTAATACAGTGATATTGTCAGCTCCGCCCGCAGCAATGGCAGCATTGATCAAATTTACACAGCCCATATTTGGTTCATTTCTGTCAAGGCATTCTAAATGCTCGGTAATAATTTCATCATCCAAGTAATCTGTTAACCCATCTGTACACATCAGTATAAGATCCCCTGAAACCAATCTTTCGGACTGTACCGATGGATCAACAGAGGGCGACTGCCCCAAAGCTTGGAGTATGATATTACGAGACGGCTCAGGACCAGGGCGGCCTTGTGACAGCCATTCTTGAAAAGCAGAATGGTCTGTTGACACTTGGATTAGCTTTCTGTCCCGAAATACGTACAACCGGCTGTCGCCTACGTTGAATATCGTTGCATCCCCGTCATTTCCATCTTGGAGAAAAATGCCAACAATCGTAGTGCTCATTGATCTGCCTTCGGCGGTAAGGAGCCGCTGACCCTCAACAAAAATAGCATTGCTGGCATAATCGAGAGATGCTCTGACCAATTCACGATCGCGTTCAAGTTTTAGATTTATAGAGTGAGTGTTTTTGGGCAACGAAGGTGCGTCAGCGACGGTGCTTTTATTGGCTGTCGGTAAATTTTTGACCCTCTCCAAAATAAGCTCTCTAATACTCGCAACAGCTATGGCGCTTGCTATTTCGCCTGCCATATGGCCGCCGACACCGTCCGCCACGAGAAACAAACCGAGGTCATGATCAATCAGAAAAGTGTCTTCATTATTCTGACGCCGACCAATATCAGTAGCACCGACCGACTTAAATCTGTTAATCAAAACCATTTCCTGCAAAATGCCTATCGCTATCAATTCCGCTCAACGTTAAATGTCAAAATTTTTATTCTCTAATAAGTTCTAGTGGCCTCGCCGGAGAGTATTTCAATAGCCTATCAACGAGATATAAAAAGAATGATAGTTCCAGCATTATAGACGGTTCAGGGTTCCGGTAATAGGATACTTTATAGCGTCCGCCAGCGGGCACATTTACATACCAAACCTAGTGCCAGTAGGCGTGAAGGTTCACTATACTCGAATTGATAGCAAAGAGATCGGGAGCAAAGTGACAGAGGTACAAGGACGCCATCAGTTAAAGATAGTCGTAGCAATTGATCTTTCATTTGCTGACAATGGAACGCATACGCCTCTGAGCCAAGATACCACTTACCTTCAGATGCACCAAGACCTAGCGCGCCGATACATTCAATTGTATGAGGCTAAATTTGTTCAAGATTTTGAGCCTATTGCCGTAGCAGAGTTTGGTAGCGTGCTGCTCGCCTTTGACAGCATAGCCCAAATACGAACTGTTCTCTTTGAACTTGAACAAAAAAGCCAAATACGGCCCCAAGTTAGATTAATTCGCCCTCGATTTAGTTGTCATTTGGGAGAAATTCCGACTGGACAACCTATTTTAGAGAGCAGCGTTGTACGCAGAGCTAACGCTATGATCGAATTAGCCCAATCAGGTGAAATTGTCGTTTCTCGCACCGTTTATGATATGCTTCCAAAGCAACAGGCTGACTTTGCTGAATTCGATCAAGACACATTTGTGATGGGAGGTAGCACTAACCTCCAAATAGTAGAAGGACGTTGGGCTGATAACGCCGCGGAACACTATCCTCAGAAAATTCAAACACCAATAGATAGTTCCGACCAAATTAGTACTAGAAAGATTTCAGAAGATACGGCTGATATGGTTTCGGAAGACAGCACCATAGTTGGCCTACCTTTCACCCCAGTTGTTATAGACAGCACTGTTCCAGAAGATGCCACTATCGTGGGGCCGACAGCCACGTCGACAAATTCAACAGCTAAAGAAACCTTATCTTCTTATAAAGTAATATCTGATGCCAAAGAAGCTATCAGTTCAAAAGACATTAAATTTTGCTATCGTGCATTAGCGGACATAAATACGCTAATGCAAGGAAATGAACATAATGCAGATGCCACATTAAACAAATGCCGAACCGATATAGAAGACGCCTTAAAATTTTCTGGTGACGCGGTTTACTTCATACAAAATCGACCACATTTTCTACGCCTAGGCAGTGCTATTGAATTGGGACGCAGGGCACCCAAACGTCTGGAAGACATTCATGTTGGATGTCGCCTTGTTTCCAAGTTAGGACGTCAAACAAGGTTCGAATATAAAGATAATGAATTCCAAGTGACGGATCTGGGCAGTACCAATGGTACCTTTTTAAACAGCACCCAGGTCACCTCAGGTAATTGGCAATTAATTCAAAATGGTGCAAAAATTCACACAGGGGGCGGTCTCAAACCTCCTAAGCCGGGGCTATGTGTACTGGCCTGTACAACAGTTTCCGGAGAGTACTCCGCGTTGGTTGTGGAATTTCAAACCAGCCTAATGAGGCCGGCTGATTTAGAAAAAATTTCCCCAAATTGGCCAACGATGCATCTGGATAGTGAACCCCGCTGGGTTCTTGCTCCATCGGGTATCCTGATTGGCAGTAGCCCAGAGTGTTTAATAAAGGTACCCACAAAGGAACATACAGTAGCCGCACAAATTACATTCAAAAATGGTTACTTTATCAAGCCACATGGCGATACTAAGATTATGATTTTAGGTACGTTATTTACTCAAGAAGTACCGCTTTCGGAAGAAGCAGAAATAAATATTAACGGTACAAATTTTCAGTTCTCCAGCCAGGATTTATTTTATAAAAATTATCCTTTAAATCAAAACAACAAATGATTTATTATAGAAAAATTATTTAACCGTACTTTTCTTGTAGATATATTATTACGTCTAAACAACTCTTTAATAGTCCCTTAGTTAAGGGATAAATGGTTAAAGTTTTTAATGTGTTTTCTTCAATTTTCGTTTCTTGAGAACTGAATAAACGTAGAAGTTTTAAACTAATATCTCCTTACTGTCTGTGCACCTACCAGTCCAAACCGCGTATAATATACCTGCACCCCAGAGGGGAGTTACGTAGTCGGGTTGTTTTGGCGAAAAGGAAAAATTCGAATTCGCTATCTAGTTAATCACATAGGTTTCGCGCTTAAATATTAGAAACACAAAGTAGTATCTTTATACTATAGGCGTATCTTTTTAAGCCTATTCAACCGTCACGCTTTTAGCGAGGTTGCGCGGTTGATCGACGTCGGTGCCCTTCAATACTGCGGTGTGATATGCCAGAAGCTGTACAGGAATTGAATAGAGAATTGGCGCAACGAATGGATCAACATTTGGCAAGACCAGGCTGGCTAGTGGCTTTGCTTGGCTTTCCATGCGAGCAACGCCATCCTCATCCGATAGGAAAATTACGCTACCGCCGCGGGCTATTACCTCCTGCACATTGGCTGCTGTCTTCTCGAACAGGGGATCGTTGCCGGGCGCGAGGACAATGACGGGGACTTTTTCTTCGATCAGCGCGATGGGGCCGTGCTTCATTTCACCAGCCGCGTAACCTTCCGCGTGAATGTAGGATATTTCTTTCAGCTTCAACGCGCCCTCCATCGCAACCGGGAAAGCTGTACCTCGGCCAAGATAAAGCACGTCACTTGCTTCAACGAGTGTGTGCGCCAGTTTTTCAATTGCCTTGTTGTGGTTCAAGACTTCTAACGCACGGCCCGGCACTTCAGCTAAGGCATGCGATAACTCCTGCTCACGTTTGGCATTGATGGCGCCACGTTTTCGAGCGATGACAATTGTTAGGCAGGCCAATACCGTGAGTTGTGTTGTAAAGGCCTTGGTTGATGCAACTCCGATCTCTGGTCCCGCCTGCGTTTGCAGGACGGAATCACTTTCCCGAGCGATACTTGATTCCGGAACATTGACTATTGAAATGATATGCTGACCAGCTTCGCGGGCGTAGCGCAGCGCAGCGATTGTGTCCATGGTTTCGCCAGACTGACTAACGAACACGGCAAGCCCAGCTTCCGGCATCGGTGCCTCTCGATAGCGGAATTCTGATGCAACATCGATCTCGACTGGCACGCGTGCCGTTTGTTCAAGCCAATACTTGCTGACGAGACCTGCATAGTAAGCAGTGCCGCAGGCGCTGATTGTGACACGTGGAACCTCAGCGAAATCGCAAGCAATGGGTGGCATTGTGATGGTGTTGGTCACCGGGTTTAGCACGCTGTGCAGCGTGTCGCCAATGACCGTCGGCTGCTCAAAAATTTCTTTGAGCATGAAATGGCGATAATTTCCCTTGCCGATCAGCGCTCCTGACAACGCCGTTTCAACGATGCGACGCTGCGCATTATTGTTGTTTTCATCGAAAATTTTAGCCTCTTCGCGCCTAATGACAGCCCAGTCGCCCTCTTCTAGGTAGCAAATGCGTTGTGTCAGCGGAGCCAGAGCAAGAGCGTCAGAACCGAAATACATTTCGCCATTACCATACCCTATCGCCAGCGGGCTGCCCCGCCGAGCGCCGATCATAAGGTTTTCTTCGCCCGAAAATATCATCACCAACGCGAACGCTCCCTCAAGACGCGGAAGCGCTGCACCGACCGCACCCTCCGGGGTCATTCCATCATCTAGATAGCTAGAAATCAGATGGCCTACAGCCTCGGTATCGGTCTCCGTTTCGAAGGTGCGACCACTGTTCCCTAGTGACTCCCGCAATTCCTGAAAGTTTTCGATGATACCGTTATGGACCAGCGCTAGCTTTTCGGTAGCATGAGGGTGCGCGTTGTTTTCTGTTGGCAAGCCGTGTGTCGCCCAACGCGTGTGACCTATGCCAATGGAGCCCTCCAGCGGTTCGCCGCCGATGACTGCTTCCAAATTGGTAATTTTGCCTTTGGCCCGGCGGCGGCCAATTTCACCGTCTACAAGCGTAGCAATGCCAGCAGAATCATATCCTCGATATTCGAGACGCTTTAGTCCGTCGAGAAGAAGTGGCGCTGCCGGTTGTGTGCCAATAATACCTATGATGCCACACATTAAGTTCTAGTCCTTCTTCGCTTGTGCCTTTTTCGCCGCCAACTCGGCATTAATTTTGGCGGCGCGACCTTCCTTGTTTGACTGAAGCCCGCGACCGAGTGCTAGCGCTTCATTAGAGACGTCGGTCGTAATGACACTGCCCGCCCCGACAATCGCACCCTCTCCAATTGATACCGGGGCGACAAGTGCCGCATTCGAGCCTATGAAAGCACCGGCCCCGATTTTCGTGCGGTGTTTAAAATAACCGTCGTAATTACAGGTAATAGTGCCCGCGCCAATATTGGCCTCCGGGCCTACCTCCGCATCGCCGATGTAAGATAAGTGGCTAGCCTGTGCACCTTCACCCATCACCGCGTTTTTTACCTCGACGAAATTACCGATCTTCACGCCGCGCTCCAGTACTGCACCAGGTCTCAAGCGCGCAAACGGGCCAACGGTCACGTCAGCGCCGACCTTTACCCCTTCCAGGTGACAGAAGGCCTTAATCTCGGCTCCTTGCCCGACAGTAACACCGGGACCGAACACGACATTCGGGCCCACCACTACATCAGATCCGAACTGCGTATCATAGCTGAAATAAACCGTCGCCGGATCGCTAAGCGTTACGCCATCGGACATTATCTGACGTCGGCGTTGGTCCTGCCAGAAGCCCTCCGCTTCAGCCAGATCCATGCGACTATTCACACCCTGCAGTTCGTTCGCATCAGCTTCGACGACGCTGCATTCGATATTGTCTGCTCTAGCTAGCTCGACGATGTCTGTTAAATAAAATTCGCCTTTGGCGTTGTCGTTTCCGACCGCGTCGACCAAGCGAAATAATATTGCTGCATCGATTGCCATAACTCCGGAATTGCATAAAGTCACGGTTCGTTCTGATGCGGATGCATCTTCAAATTCGATGATTCGATTTAGCCGGCCTGCATCGTCAGTAATCAGGCGGCCATAAGCCGCGGCATCGTCGGGTCTAAACCCTAGCACGACAATACCAGAACCGCGTTCACGCTCGGCGAGCATCTTTTCGAGCGTTTCAACACTAATAAAGGGGGTGTCACCGTAGAGAACTAACACGGTCCCCGCGTTGAAGTCCGCAAGTTGGTCACGCGCCGCCTTAACTGCATCGGCTGTTCCTGCTTGTTTCGGTTGCAACACAACTGCATGTGGTAAGGCGACGGCCTCCACATCTGACATACCCGGCGCCACGACAACGATAATTCGCTCCGGATTGCTCGCCATCGCCGTATCAAGAACATGGCCCAACAACGATCGGCCGGCTATTGGATGGAGAACTTTCGATCGAGCAGATTTCATCCGCGCGCCCTTTCCTGCCGCCAGGACGACAACCGCAGTCTTTGTCTTACCCATCATTTTTTCCCAAAATAATCATCCCTTGGACGCTCCAAATTGAAGGGGTGCGCAAATTGCCACAGCAGTGCGGGAGACGCCAAGTAACGAAATGTTACCGGATTTTTCAGTATTCCCGCATTTTAGCCTTCTTAATATTTTTAGTCTCAATCGCAATTTCAGTCGATTACGAAGTTATGAAAGCTAAAGCGAAGACAGCAGGATAATGGCTCCTAAAACAGGTTGTTAAGAGTCGTTTTGTCGCTACAGCTAAAGTCTATACGCCATTTATCTCGTTTTTGGTTATTTACCCTGCCGGTGGACTTGGCCTTTGCCTGGCTTTTTTTGGCGTTGGCATTTTCCATACGAAACCTGTTGTCGCCAAATAATCGGTTTCAGATGAGTTTAGAGTAGCTAAATACCCTGCGATCCGTCTGGTTGCGCAAGCAGAACAATGCACAGGTCTGACCAACCGACACTCGATGCGTGTTATTCCATTAATAGAGGAAGTTTAGACCTGCATGAGGGCCTTAAGAAAATATTCAGTCTCTCATCATCCAAATTCTAAATGTTATCATCGCGTTCTATGACAACGGCTGTTCCGTAGGTTTGTAGGGTACGTCGAGCCTTAATATTCTAAGTTAAAATTCGGTATCGTGTGCCGGAATGCTTCGTAATGACGGTCCGGGTTATATAATCCTACCGGAAGACAATATTTAGGAGCCGTCACATGATCCACGAGATGAGAACTTACACTTTTCACCCTGGCAAACAGCCGGAATATTTGAAGATTGCCGAAGAGATCGGTCGACCGATCCGAGGCAACGACTATGGCCTCAATCAAGGCTATTGGACCAGTGACATCGGCACCTTAAACCAGATCTGGCACCTTTGGAGTTATGAAAGCCTGGATGCCCGCGAGGAACTGCGCAAGAAACTTGCTAAGAATGACGCGTGGAAAAATGAGTATGTAGCGAATATCCGCGGGCTAATTCAAAAGCAGGAGATTCGCTTTTTAAGCCCAACCCTTGACTTCAAGCCACCGACGACAACTGGCAACATTTACGAATTCCGACACTATCAATGTCTAACCGGCCGGGCACCGGAATTCTTGGAGCGACTGAAGGGTGTAATGCCCACCCGCGCGAAATATTCCGAGCCTGTTTGCCTATGGCAGGGTGAAGCCCCCTTCCCCAACAATGTTGCGCATCTGTGGGCTTATAACGATATGAATATGCGCGCTGAAATCCGCGCGAAAGTCGCAGCTGACCCAGAATGGCAGGCCTTTCTCAACAAGCCCTCCTTATTAACGCATATGGAAAACACCATCCTGCTGCCCACCAACTACTCACCTTTGAAATAACGCTATGCTTCAACCAGTTAGACGCATCATTACTGGCCATGACGAACACGGCCGTTCGATAATCTTAAGCGATAGCATTTCAACCCACACACGGCCGAGCCCAGTCTATCCCAATCGGGGTCTTACAGACCTTTGGCGCGCATTTGAAAGTCCCGCAGATAATACGGGCGATCAAGATAATGCAAATGTCGAAGTGGTGTTGACACCGCCAAATAACGGATCGGTGTTTCGGTTTTTTCAGATTCCCCCGGACGATTCTGGGGAAGGGAAGACCCCAGAAGAACTGCAGGCTGCTGCTGATGCCACTTTCGCTTCGATGGGTGCAGCGCACAACCGTGATCCTAACGCGCGTCACCCAAATATGCACAAAACGGATTCACTAGATTACATCATCCTGCTGCAAGGCGAAGTCACTTTGATCCTCGACGAGGGTGAGGTTGATATGAAAGCATTAGATGTCGTGGTCCAACGTGGCACTAACCATGCCTGGTCGAACCGCAGCGACGACATAGCCATATTGGCGGGGATCCTGATCGACGCCAAACCCGTATAAGCATGTAAAATTGTTTAAAATTTAAATTATACATCCAAATTTCAATGCAACTGTTCGCACAAAGAAGTGTGCGATCGTGAAGGTCGTTGACGTGTTTTTCCAGATGCCATCTCTATAGGGATTACTGCTTTTGCCCTAAGATGAGAATAGTACGATTTTTAGCCCATTCGATTTCCCGATAACTCATAAATTCCATCCCTTCCTGCCTCAAATTGGTCAGGCGGCGGACCAGTGACGAAATGATATTTCTTATCATTGGCTCAGTTCGTTGCACTGGCGCGGCGATGATCTGTAGCCAAGACATATCGAGGCTCCTCTCGATTTTTCGCCTCGGAAAACCTTGGGCTCTGGATTAGGTTAGGAAAGATGAATAATGCATTTATCGGATGACACCGGTATCGCGTAGTTTGGCAATCTGGCCTTCGCTCATGTCGAGCAAATCAGTTAGTACAGCGTCTGTGTGTTCCCCCAACAAGGGGGGGGCAATTGGGTTTACAACCGGCGTCCCTGAATATTTTATTGGAGAAGCGACGAGGCGTAGATCACCGATGGTTGCGTGTGGCATTTTGGCGACCATGCCGCGTGCGGATGTCTCCGGTGCATTCAGCGCCTCGGCGACAGTGCGTACCGATCCGCCTGGCACACCCGCGCGCCTTATTTTTTCGATCCAGTAGTCCCGCGATTCCTGAGCAAATGATTCTGAAATTAGCGCGTTTAGTGCATCACGGTTGCCAATCCGACCCTCGCGCGTGTTGAAAGGCGGATCGGTGACCAATTCAGGACGTTCCAGCACTCCTTCGGCAAACTTTTTCCAAAGGCCAGGATTGCCAACCGCGATATAAACTGGTCCCGTCTTAGTATGAAATAGACCGTTCGGCACTGAAGAGCCACGCGAGTTGCCTCGCTGGACCGGTTCCGTGCCCGTGTTTAAGTAGCCGGAACCTATATCCGTCAATACGCTGAGCGCCACATCGTAAAGCGCTAAATCTATGAACTGGCCCCTTCCTGTTCGCTGCCGGGACAGGATCGCTCCCATGATGGCCTGTGTAGCATAGAGAGAAGTGTAGATATCGATGATCGATAGCGGGTGTCGTAATGGGTCTTGCCCCGGCTCACCGCTGAAAGACATCAATCCGGCTTCTGCTTGAAGAATTGGATCGTAACCAGGTAAATCAGCTAGAGGGCTGCTCCGCCCATAGGCGGAGACGGAGCAATAAATCAGCTGAGGATGGCGATCTTGAACAGCTTCGTAATTCAGTCCGCGCCGCAACATAACGCTTTTACGGAAGTTCTCCACCAAGACGTCGCATTTTGCCGCCAGTGCATGCACTATGTCTGCCCCTGCCGGTTTAGTGAAATCCAGCGCGAGGCTCTGCTTGTTGCGGTTGGCGGCCAGAAAGAAAGTCGCTTCATCACCGATTTCTGGTGGTCTCATGGACCGGGTATCGTCGCCACGTTCCGGATGTTCGATCTTAATGATTTCCGCACCAAGATCGGCCATTTGCTGTGTGCAAAGAGGTCCGGCAAACACACGGGAAAAATCAAGTACGCGAATACCTGTGAGTGGTTTGTTGTCTTCCATAATTTCCTCTTGCTATCCATCACTCAGAAACCGTACAGGCACCCAAAAGAACCGCACGAATCTTAGTTTTTTAGAAAGTGGTAATCATACAATGTTGCCGGTCCCTATGTCAGCGATTGGATGCGAAATCCACAATACAAACGACAAACTGCAGTGTTTCGGTCAGCGAGACCGTTTACGCATAGCGTTCCGGACGAGCGGTGGAAACTGCATTCCCGTATCCAAAGGCCAATAACTCACTGTTCAGCACTCCCGCGCCACGAGGCGATGCATATGCCGTATGTTTTGCATAAACTGCCGACCTTGAGACCAAGCGCAAAGCCCTATTCGAGATGGTAGAACACTACAAACGAGGTTCTTGTTCCTTGACCGTAGGCAAAGATTATAGGCGATTTAGGGTCTAAAGCGTGGAAGGCATAATTTGAGGCATTCTAGGTGCTTCGACGAGTGCTCAAACTGCCTCATACATATTTTTCACATACGGCAACACCGCATTCTTTGTACAATAAAGTCACTTTAAAAACATTGTAAGAGGCGGGTAAATAAACATATTTTTCTGCAGGCTCATTTAGGGAATGGCGGCAACGAATATGCGGACTACCGTTCAATAGGGCTGTTATAGTCGGTTTTCTTGCGGTCGCGTCGTGCATATATAGTCCCATTTGATATTGGGTAATGGAGGACCCTCGTTATGGCGGACGATAAGCTCATTTTGTGGGGCCGCGGTTCAGGCCGCACAATGCGCGTGCGCTGGATGCTGGAAGAGTTCGGCCTCACCTACGATATCAAACCAATTCAGTCACGAACCGGCGAAACCCAGACAGATACCTATGCAGCGATAAACCCGAAACAGAAGATACCGACTTTGCAGCATGGTGATATCGTCATAACGGAAAGTCCGGCCATTATCTCTTACATTGCGGATAACTTCGATACGCCGCAGGGATTTTACGTACCCGAAGACCCACAAAGCCGTGCGAAAGTAAACGAGTGGTGTTTCTTCTCCGCCATGGAACTAGATGCGCACACAATTTATATAATTCGACGGCACGAAGGTTTGCCAGAGATATATGGACAAGCACCTGACGCTGTCGCCTCCGCACGGGAATATTATTTAAAACAGGCGAACGCCGTGGCTGCTCAGGTCGCAACTGGCGGAACCTACCTATTCGGGGAGCTATTCAGCATTGCCGACATTATGCTCGCGACGTGCCTTAATGCGGGTCTTCGATATAATATTGAACTGCCCAAGGCACTGGATGCGTATCTGGCACGGGCCGAGAGCCGGCCCTCCTACAGACGGGCCTTCGACCTTAACTACGAAGGGCTGCGGACTTAACCGCAACTCCTGCTATTACTCCGAGCCGGTTGGCAATTGATTGAACGGCAGTTCTTTGTCGACCCTGATTTCCGGCGGCAGCCCGAGCACCCGTTCGCTAATGATATTACGCAAAATTTCGTCCGACCCGGCCGCGATACGGCCCCCAGGTGCGTCAAGCAAGGCTTGCTGGTAAAGTGCTCGTGATGGCATCTTTTCCGGGTCCATCATGCCGCCGGCCATGTCCATCAAATCCATGCCAAAATGTGCGATCTCTTGACGTCGGAAGCTCGACACCAGCTTGGAGATCGAGTTTTCCGGGCCAGGCCGCTCGCCACGCGACAGGGCCGTCATCAGACGAGCGCGGATCAGTTTCACGCCCTGCGCCTTTATATACCAGTCAGCCAATTTTTCGCGTACAGCGGCATCGGCAATGGCTGGTCCGTCTTCAAGCTCGATATCCTTGGCCAGTTGGAAGATATCTTCAAAGTCCGGCGCAGGTCGGATGCCAGAACTGACCCGCTCATTCATCAAGGTGGTGATGGCGACCTGCCAGCCTTGACCCACATCCCCAAGACGCTGTGTGTCCGGAATACGCAAATCTGTCATATAAACTTCGTTGAAATTTGAGAAGCCTGAGATCTGCTTAATAGGCCTGATCTCGATGCCGGGTGATTTCATATCGATGAAAAAGTAAGTCAGTCCCTTATGTTTAGGGGCGTCTGGATCGCTGCGGGTCACAAGGATCGCCATATCGGCGTAATGTGCTCCGGAGGTCCAGATCTTCTGACCGTTAACGACCCAATGATCGCCATCGCGCACTGAACGCGTCCGCAAACCTGCCAAGTCGGAGCCACCGGCCGGTTCGGAGAAAAGTTGGCACCAGATCTCATCACCACGAAGGGTCGCTGGCACATACCGTTGCTTTTGGTCCTCCGTCGCATAGGTCAACATCGTTGGCACCGCCATACCGTGACTTATCGAGAAAATTGGTGGTGGAATAAGATAATTGGTTTCTTCCTCCCCAAATATGATTTGCTGAAGCCTAGTCCCAGCGCGACCACCGTACTCTTTCGGTAAGGCGATACCGGAGAAACCACCTTCGAATTTTTTTCGCTCCCATTCACGCGCTGCAGGGATTAATTCCGGCTCGCCGCGTCGGTATTTGTAAACCTTGCCGGGTGCTTTTGCTTCGGCGTTATCCGCCAGCCAAGCACGGGCCTCGGCACGGAATTCAGCTTCGTCATGGTTATCATTGAAATCCATCGAGCCTATTCCTCTCCGGTGAAATTGCGAGTTTCGAGTTGGCTGACCAATCGGTCCTTCCAGCGCCGTTCACCCCCTAGTGCAAGCGACAAGAGCTTGGCGCGGCGATAGTAAAGATGGCAGTCGAATTCCCAAGTAAAGCCCATACCGCCATGTGTTTGAATGTTTTCGCGTGCAGCGTGATTAAAAGCCTCGCTTGCCGCCACCCGGGCGGCCGCTGCTGCGGTCGACAAGTCGGGCGTGTCGGCTGCTAGTGCCCAGGCGCCGTAGTAAGCGTTTGCTCGAGCCAGTTCGACATCGATGTAGATGTTAGCGAGTTTATGCTTGATTGCCTGGAACGATCCAATCGGCCGGCCGAACGCGAAGCGGTTTTTAGCGTATTCGGTCGCCATGTCGAGACAAGCTTGTGCACCGCCGACCTGCTCAAACGCCATCAGGATTGCGGCACGATCAAACACTGACTGAGTGATCTCCCAACCTTCGCCCGCTTTACCCAAGGGTTCTGCAGCAGCCTTGTTGAAAGTAATTTCCGCATGTGACCGGCTAGGGTCGACCGTTTCGACAGATTTGCGGCTAACTCCTTCTCCCGAAAGGTCAACGAGATATAGCGACAGATCGCTTCCGTAACGCGCTAGGACGATGGAAAAATCCGCGATATCACCATCCGCCACGGGAATTTTGGTGCCGTCGACAGTCCCGTCCGATGCTCGCATTTTTATTGAGTCAGCGTTAGCAACACCGATGCCTTCGGACACCGCGAAACATCCGATCCGTTCTCCGGCAGCCATCGCTGGCAGATAATCAGCCTTTTGCGTATCGTTGCCTGCCATCAACAGAGCTTCGGTTGCCATGTAAACAGAAGAAGAAAACGGGGTCGGTGCCAGACAGCGTCCCAGCTCTTCTGCTATCACGCAAAGATCCTCGCCGGTCATCCCGGCTCCGCCATATTCCTCTGGAATAATTGCGCCGGTCCAACCCAACTCTGCCATAGACTGCCAAAGTTCGGTGTCATAGGGTTTGTCTTCATCCTCGAGCACCGCACGGACAACCGCGGGTGTAGATCGATCGTCGAGAAATTTCCGCGCCTGATCGCGCAAAAGATATTGTTCTTCTGAAAAATCGAAATTCATTCTGTCCCCGAAACTTTTATCGCCGCGCCCTGATCTACGCTTGCCTCAATCGTTACTATCGAATGCTAAGCTAGTTTTAGTCAAACCAAGTCATTTAGCATGCGCACTAAATTCGCATTGTATAAATCACCGCTAATAACCGAATTCTATATGCGTTAAAGATAAAATCACGCGTCTTTATTCAGAGAATGGAACGGTTTTAAATTGCAATCGAAAAGCAATAGGCCTGCCAGGTCTCCGGTGAGGAGATCGCGGACGTCAAAACCATGATTGCTGCGGCTACTAATTGAATTTTCCTATGCAACGCAATTGGATAGCGATGCGTACTTTCACGTTCAATACTAGGTTGTAAGCGTCAACCATTTAGAATACTTCAAAAACACTACGTAGTAGTTATTTGCCAACTGTTTCTGGTACATCGGAGAACCAGACATTGGTGCGTTGATCACCTGTGCCGCCGTCCTGGCAACGTACACATTAATTAAATCGTAATTGGAATACGACTGGCAGAAGACACGCTTGCAAGGAGCAAGCTTTATCAATTTCGCCGTCGTAACGACGCAACGTAAATGGATATCCTATTGTGGGGTGCGAGATTTCGCCGCGCATTCAACAATGTTGTTGGATTTACACGTAAAATTCGATAAAAACGCCTTTCGAATTCCGAACCCCGTAATGCTGACGAAAAAATGTTGCACCAGACAATATTCGGCATACTGGACTTCTGCGCCGCGAAAGCGGTCGTGATGGACTGGCACTGAACCCAACGGGTTCCGCGCCGTTCGACCGGCGCAGAGGCGAATTCGAAATCAAAACGACGGACGATAAAGGCCGCACAGGGACATGACCGCGATGAGTGAATACATCCATACCGCACCGAAGGGGTTTCCAAAGCCCCAAGGACTTTATGACAGTCGTCACGAACATGACGCGTGCGGTATCGGCTTCATCGCGAATATTAAAAACATTAAAAGCCACGACATCGTCAAACAGGGCCTACAGCTTCTGGTTAATTTAACGCATCGCGGCGCAGTCGGCGCGGACCCGAAGGCGGGCGATGGCGCTGGCATACTTCTACAGATACCGGACCGGTTTTATCGCGAGGAATGTGCCAAGCTAGGATTCGAATTGCCGGCGGCCGGCGAATACGGCGTTGGCACCTTGTTTTTACCGCAGGACACGGCGCAGCGGGCGGAATGTGAGCAAATCCTTGAAGAGTGCATCTCCATCGAGGGGCAGACTTTGCTTGGCTGGCGAGACATGCCGGTCGATAACAGTGATCTGGGCAAATCTGTACTGGCAACCGAACCTTTCATCAGACAGGTCTTTATTGGTCAAGGCGACAAGGTCGCCGATACGGACACGCTGGAACGCAAACTCTTCGTCATCCGCAAGCGTGCCTCACGAGAGACCCGAGCCAAAGGCGAAGAATTTATCGATTTTTATATCCCATCGCTGTCAGCCAGGACCGTTTGTTATAAAGGTATGGTGCTTGCGGATCAGGTCGGACCTTTTTATCCCGATCTTGGCGACGAGCGCGTTGAGTCCGCAGTCGCCCTTGTGCATCAGCGGTTCTCGACGAATACTTTCCCTGCCTGGTCACTGGCGCATCCGTTCCGCATGATCTGTCATAATGGCGAGATCAACACATTGCGTGGCAATCTTAACTGGATGAATGCCCGACGCTATTCGATGAAATCGGTCGCATTCGGTGAGGATCTCGATAAGGTCTGGCCGTTGATCCGCGAGGGGCAGTCCGACTCCGCAGGCTTTGATAATGCGCTCGAACTATTGGTGCTCGGCGGCTATTCGTTGGCGCATGCAATGATGCTTCTCATTCCGGAAGCCTGGCATGGTAATCCACTAATGGATGAAGAACGCCGCGCCTTCTACGAATACCACGCAGCCTTGATGGAACCGTGGGACGGTCCTGCTGCAGTTGCCTTTACGGACGGTCGGCAGATCGGTGCGACGCTGGATCGAAACGGACTACGCCCGGCACGCTATCTAGTCACCGATGACGACACTGTGGTCATGGCATCTGAGATGGGTGTTCTACCTATATCGGAAGACAAAATTGTCCAAAAATGGCGCCTACAGCCGGGCAAAATGCTGTTGATCGATCTTGAAGATGGCAAGATTATCGACGATGACGATATCAAGGCCACGTTAGCAAAGTCGCGCCCTTACCAGGATTGGCTCAACCGCACGCAGATCGTCCTAGAGGACCTGCCAAAGGTATCAAATGCGGAACCGCTGCCAAATATGCCCAGTCTACTCGATAGGCAGCAGGCGTTCGGTTACACGCAGGAAGATCTAAAGACCCTAATGGCGCCAATGGCGGCGACTGGCCAGGAGGCGATCGGCTCCATGGGCACAGACACGCCGCTTTCCGCTCTGTCTGACAAGCCGAAGCTGCTTTACAGTTATTTTAAACAACTCTTTGCACAGGTTACCAACCCGCCGATTGATCCGATCCGTGAAGAGCTAGTTATGTCGTTGGTTTCCCTTATCGGGCCGCGCCCAAACCTTCTGGGACTTGACGATGCCGGAACCCACCAACGGCTCGAAGTCCGACAACCCATTCTAACTAACGCAGACCTCGAAAAGATTCGCGCGATTGGTGACATAGCCGACAACCCATTCCGGACCGTTACTCTCGATCTCACATACCCCGCTAAAGGTGGCGCTCCCGGCATGCAAACGGCTCTCGACAATCTGTGCGAACAGTCGGTGAAGGCGCACAGCGATGGATACAACATTATTATCCTGAGCGACCGGGCGATCAGTGACGAACGGGTTGGCATCCCTGCCCTACTTGGCACCGCAGCAGTTCATCATCACCTGATCCGCGAAGGGCTGCGAACGGGTCTTGGACTAGTGTTGGAGACAGGTGAAGCGCGCGAAGTGCATCACTTCTGCCTGCTTGCCGGTTACGGTGCGGAGGCGGTCAACCCGTATCTGGCATTTGATACTTTACTCGATATCAAGGATCAGTTTCCAAGAGATCTGAGTGAAAACGAGATTGAGACGCGCTACATAAAAGCGATTGATAAGGGCATCCTCAAAGTCATGTCCAAGATGGGTATCTCAACTTATCAATCCTATTGTGGGGCGCAAATTTTCGACGCAATCGGTCTGTCCAGCGCATTCATTGAAAAATACTTCTTCGGCACCCATACCGCGATTGAAGGGGTCGAATTGGAACAAATCGCTCTGGAGACCGTGGAACGGCATACTCAGGCGTTTGGTAACGCTCATATTTATCAAAAGTACCTAGATGTAGGCGGCGAGTACGCCTACCGGATCCGCGGCGAAGATCACTACTGGACGCCGGATAGCATCGGTAGCCTTCAGCACAGCGTGCGCGGAAATAACAAGGATCGATATAAAGAGTTCGCTGATGAGTTGAACAATCAAAGCAAAAAACTCAAAACAATCCGCGGTCTTTTTGAGCTAGTGCCATCAGATAATCCTGTGCCGCTCGAAGAAGTTGAGTTGGCAAGCGAAATAGTTAAACGTTTCTCAACCGGCGCCATGTCGTTTGGCTCGATATCACGGGAATCGCACCGAACTCTGGCAGTCGCTATGAACCGGATTGGCGGCAAATCCAATACTGGGGAAGGTGGCGAAGAGTCGGACCGCTACGTCCCGAAACCGAACGGCGATTCAGAGCGCTCGGCCATCAAGCAGGTGGCCTCTGGTCGCTTCGGCGTCACAGCGGAATATCTCGCCAATTCGGACATGATGCAGATCAAGATGGCGCAAGGGGCCAAGCCGGGAGAAGGTGGCCAGTTGCCGGGCCATAAGGTTGATGCGGTAATAGCGAAAGTACGTCATTCCACACCAGGGGTCGGACTTATTTCACCCCCGCCGCATCATGACATTTATTCGATCGAAGATCTCGCACAACTCATCTATGACCTGAAAAACGTCAATCCGGACGGTGATGTCAGCGTCAAGCTTGTGTCCGAGATTGGCGTTGGCACGGTTGCCGCTGGTGTCTCCAAAGCGAAATCTGACCACGTTACAATCTCAGGTTTCGAAGGCGGCACGGGTGCCAGTCCCCTCACCTCGATTTCCCACGCCGGCTCGCCCTGGGAAATCGGACTGGCGGAAACCCATCAAACCCTGGTTCTAAATCGACTGCGGAGCCGTATCGCTGTTCAAGTTGATGGTGGGTTGCGTACGGGACGCGACGTGATTATCGGCGCGCTGCTTGGCGCCGACGAGTTCGGTTTCGCCTCCGCGCCATTGATCGCATCCGGCTGTATCATGATGCGTAAGTGTCATCTGAACACCTGTCCCGTTGGCATTGCTACGCAGGACCCGGAGTTGCGCAAGCGCTTCACCGGCAAGCCGGAACATGTCATTAATTACTTCTTCTTCGTCGCTGAGGAAGTCCGTGGATTGATGGCGGAGATGGGTTTTCGCCGCTTCGACGACATGATCGGTCAATCGGACCGTTTGGATCAACGCAAAGCGATCAAACACTACAAAGCCAAAGGCATCAACCTGTCCAAGGTTATTTACAAGCCTGAACCCCAAGAAGGCGTTGTGATCTTTAACTGCGATACTCAGGATCACGATCTTGACACGATCAAAGACCGTTGGTTAATCGAAAAATCTCTACCGGCGTTACAACAGGGCAAGTCGGTCTTGATTGAAGGCGAAATCCATAATACGGATCGCACTACAGGCGCCATGCTCTCAGGCGAGGTTGCAAAACGCTTCGGGCATGCCGGTTTGCCGGAAGATACGATTAGCATCAAGCTTTCGGGCACCGCGGGACAGAGCTTCGGCGCGTTCCTGGCAAAGGGTGTGTCGATCGAGCTGACGGGCGACGCAAACGATTATGTAGGAAAGGGTCTAAGCGGTGGCCGTCTCGTGATCTGCCCACCGACGGAGAGCCAGATTGTACCAGAACAGAGCATTATTGTCGGCAACACTGTGCTCTACGGTGCAACCGAAGGAGAATGCTTCTTTCGAGGCGTCGGTGGCGAACGATTTGCGGTCCGCAATTCAGGTGCAACAGCCGTCGTTGAAGGTGTCGGAGACCATGGCTGCGAATATATGACTGGCGGTATCGTCGTCGTGCTGGGATATACTGGTAGGAACTTTGCTGCGGGTATGAGCGGCGGAATTGCCTACGTCCTCGACGAGGAGGACGATTTCGAGCAGCGGTGTAATCTCGCCATGGTTGAACTAGAACCGATTACGGCGGAGGACGAAACGCTCGAAGAATTAGCCCATCAGGGCGGTGACTTGGAAGCGCATGGTCGTGTCGATGTTTCGCACGACATGACGCGGTTCGATGCTGAACGTTTATGCAGCTTAATCGAACGCCATGCGCATTACACAAACTCCAAACGAGCGCGGAAAATTTTGGAGGATTGGGACAACTATCTGCCCAAATTTGTCAAGGTTATGCCTGTCGACTACCGGCGTGCCCTTGAAGAAATGCAGATTGCTCAACTAGCGGCTTCCAATGCAAACATGGTCGCAGGGGGCGAATAATGGGAAAGATTACCGGTTTTCTGGAAATCGACAGGCAGGATCGCAAGAACGCACCAGCCAGCGACCGCGTGCGTCACTTCCGTGAGTTCGTCATCCCCTTGGACCACAACCAGGTCTCACAACAAGGTGCCCGCTGCATGGATTGCGGCATTCCCTTTTGCCATCAGGGCTGTCCGGTTAACAACATCATTCCGGATTGGAATGACCTGGTCTACAAGGATGATTGGCGTGGTGCGCTCGATGTCCTGCATTCGACGAATAACTTCCCGGAATTTACCGGCCGAATATGCCCCGCTCCGTGCGAAGAATCTTGCACGTTAAATCTTGACGACAATCCGGTTACGATCAAGACGATCGAATGTACGATCGCCGATACGGCATGGGAGAATGGCTGGATCGCACCTGTCATCGCTGAGAAAAAAAGCGGGAAACGGGTCGCTATAGTCGGTTCCGGACCAGCAGGACTGGCCTGTGCGCAGCAACTTGCCCGCGCCGGACATGATGTCACTGTCTATGAAAAGCACGCGAAGGCAGGAGGTCTGCTACGATACGGCATACCCGATTTCAAAATGGAGAAACACCTGATCGACCGCCGCGTTGAACAGATGGAAGCCGAGGGTGTGACTTTCCAATACAACGCCCATATTGGTGTCGATCATGACGCCAAAAGTTTACTTGAAACATACGACGCCGTCGCACTTACTGGCGGGTCGGAACATCCGCGTGATCTCCAAGTGCCTGGACGAGATTTTGATGGCATCGAATACGCTATGGACTTTCTTCCGCAACAAAACAGACGGGTCGGCAATGAACCCCTAGGCGATGTCGAAGATATTCTGGCAAACGGCAAGAACGTCGTAGTCATCGGTGGCGGCGACACTGGGTCAGACTGCATTGGCACTTCGTTTCGCCAAGGTGCAATCTCCGTCACACAGCTCGAAATTATGCCTATGCCGCCTGAAAACCCAGACAAGAGCACCACTTGGCCACTTTGGCCTTACAGGCTGCGAACGTCATCATCGCAGGCGGAAGGTGCTAAGCGCGACTGGTGCGTGTCTACAGCAAAATTCTCAGGGAAGGATGGCAAACTCACGACACTGCATGTCAGGCGCCTCGACGAGAATTTGAGCGAGATACCCGGTAGCGAGTTCACTCTGCCGGCGGAACTCGTTCTGCTTGCCATGGGCTTCGTGCACCCAGTGCATGACGGCATGATAGAGAACTTTGGTCTTAAGCTAGACGAACGCGGTAATGTCAAAGCCAGCACCGACGACTATCAGACCACGGTACCGAAATTATTCGCTGCCGGCGATATGCGGCGTGGTCAGTCGCTCGTCGTTTGGGCGATCCGCGAAGGCCGACAATGCGCCCAAGCTGTCGATGAATTTCTAACGGGAGGAAGCGTTCTACCGCGGTAGAAACTTGGACGCCGGCTCAGCGAAATGCTGGCATAACCTCCTCTGCAAACACGCGTAGCGCTTTTTTCCCTCGTGTTGAGAGGATTATATAGTCGACCCCCTCCTCTTCGAGCCATTTCAAGCGTTCGATGATTTCTCCTGGCGTGCCAATCAAAGTACCTTCAGTTGCCGCCTTTCGCAGGTCGGGGTCGGATACCATGCTAGATTTCTCGGTTTTGTCCGCAGAAGTACCGTGGGCATTCATTACTTCCTGGCTCTTCATGCGTGCAGTGATAGCTGCCTCCCGCTCCTCCGGTGTTTTCGCTATCAAGAGACCTCGCGCTACGGCGATACTATATGGCTTTAACTTTCGACCAGCCTCCTGAACAGCAGCCTGATAGATGCGAAAACGCTTCAACATCACTTCGAAAGTCTGAAATTGATCGAGAAATAGATTGTAACCTTCATTAGCTGCTTGGCGGAGCGACGCCCGCCGTCCGGCCGCTAGCCAGAAAGGTGGATGCGGCTTTTGGACCGGCGCCGGCTCAATAACTATATCCTGATAGTGCCAACGCTTACCATGATGCGAGAAGCGTCCCTCATGCCCCCAGGCTTTGCGGATAACCGCCATTGCCTCTTCGAAGCGTTCCGAAGCCTCCTCAACTGGAATGCAGAACCCTTCGAATTCGTTATAACGGTAGCCTTTGCCAACACCGAAATCGAAGCGGCCGTCGGATAGTAGATCGAGCGTCGCTGCCTGTTCCGCAATCAGAACAGGATTGTGCCATGGCAGCACGACAACGGCAGTTCCCAGGCGGATGGTCTTCGTCCGTGCCGCAAGGTAGGACAGCAAGTTAAGTGACGCGGACACTTGCCCCATTCCACTAAAGTGGTGCTCTACCAAAAAATTGCTGTAATAGCCGAGCTGCTCAGCTTCCAGCACCGCATCAATGTAAGCGCTGTAGCCGTTGTCATAACCGCCGTCAACAACGGGAATAGAGCGAGGGCCCCCGAACATCCCAAATTTCATTCGAAAATACCTATTATCAAGGTTTATCCCTCATTCTTAGAGCGATGGCGTTAGACCAAATTTCGGTCTAACGTCTAATAAAATAGCGCAATAGGGCAAGAACAGAATTCACGGAAGGGAACTTATTACTATGACCAAGATACCCGAGACCGTTAGAGACCCTGGGCGCATCGAAACATTGGCAAAGCAAATCAAAGACGGCTTAATATCACCGACCGAGCTTTTACAGCGCTATATTGACCGGATTGATGCCGTCGAACCGCTAGTAATGGCATGGCGTGAACTTTGTCTCGATAACGCACGCGCAGAAGCCGAGGTTCTGACGCGTGAAATAGAGACTGGGAAAATCCGTGGGCCGCTGCATGGCATTCCGATTGGCGTAAAAGATATTATCGACGTTAAAGGCGTGCCAACCCGTTGCAACAGCAAATCCCGGGCCGATATCGGCCCGGCCACGGCAGATGCGGAAACAGTAACGGCCTTACGAACAGCGGGCGCCATTATATTAGGTAAGACCCATACCACAGAATTCGCTTTCCGCGACCCCTCTCCTGCCCGCAACCCCTATAATTTGGAACATACGCCGGGCGGTTCCAGCAGCGGCTCCGGAGCAGCTGTCGGCGCAGGTATGGTCCCGGTAGCGCTCGGCACACAGACAATGGCCTCGGTCAACCGTCCGGCTGCCTATTGCGGCATCGCGGCATTTAAACCAAGCACTCGGCTTATGCCAGGCGCTGGAGTGGCGCTTCTCTCAGGGCTATACGATACGGTTGGCTATTACGGGTACCAGGTGGCTGATGCAGCGACCGTATTCAAGGCGATATGTCCCTCCCATGCTCGCATGCATGGTGCCCCGGCATACAGCGATGCGCTAACTGTCACCGTGCTGCATGACCCTGTCCTCGAAACGGCTGATGACGACATACAAAAATGCATGCAGAAAACGGCGAAACGGCTTAAAGAAGCTGGCCATATCGTGTGCGATCAGAAAGCGCCGGTGTCCTTTGAGGAAATTCAAGAATGGCACCGGCTAACTATGGAATTCGAAATTGGCCGATTCCAACGTGAATTGCTCGACAAACCAGAAGGCAGCGTTGGCCAGTATCTGTGCGAGGCAATCGAACGCGGGATGGTGATTTCCGAAGGTGACTATTTCAGTGCCAGACGTGCACTTGATAATGCGCGCGATACGTTTTTCGAATATTTTTCCGATACGGATGCTTTCATCTCGCCGGCAACACCAAAGACGGCACCAAAGGGGCTCGAATGGACCGGTGATGCTAGCTATATCTCGCCCTGGACGGCACTCGGCGGACCTGTAGTGACCATGCCGACCGGTTTGTCGTCGGAGAATATGCCGATAGGCTGCCTTCTCGCCGGCGTTCCGGGGAGCGATTACCACTTTGCCAGCGCCGCTCGGACGATCGCTGAGGCAGCAGAAAGGCAGACTTAATCCAATATATCAGGAGTAAGGAATGATCGACCTCGATTTCTTCGTGAAAAACTGTAAGTCGGCAATCGCTAACGAAGACCCCACGTTCAAGATCGAAGCCCTTGTCCGGGATGCGATCGCCGACCCAAAGGGGTTACCCGCGGCATTTTGCTCGCGGATTACCGGCAAATCATTGCGTGACCGCATTGTCTATAACGATGACGAGTTAACTGTTCTGCAAGTAGCAACAGTACCGGGGCTGCGGTCACCCGTGCACAATCATAATATGTGGGCTGTCATCGGCGTCTATGACGGCGAGGAGCACAACGCCTTCTACGAACAAACAAAAGATGGGCTTAAACAAATCGGCGAGCGACATCTAAAAGAAGGCGATATCGCGGTGTTGAAAACGGACACGATTCACGCGATCACCAATCCGAGCGAGCGCAAATCCAATGCGATCCATGTCTATGGTGGTAACTTGATTACCCGCGAAGGCCGTAGCATGTGGAACCCGCGCAGCCAGAAATGCGAAGATTACGAGATTGGTCAGCTTTCCGAATACACTAAGGAGCTAAGCGGGATCGCCTGACAATACAGCAGATCACCAGATAACGTTTAAAAGTTATTAATGAGCCAAGAGTTTTCTTTCGTATGTGGAACTGGTGCCTACCAAATGCGGCACATTTCGATAACAGTAGCCTGTAGTAACGAACAAGTTGTTAAAAGTGCGCAGAAAACGAGAGTACCCGATAAAACAACGCCGCCTCCGCAATGAAGCGTTGTGGACTCCCTTCCCTCTTTCAAACCCTAGGTATTTTATGAACCGAAGAATTCAAATATTATTTGTTGCATTGAGGTGTTACTTCGCGGCGTCCTCTTGAACCATGGCGGCACCCTTTTCACCGATCATGATAGTTGGCGCATTGGTATTACCGGTCGTTACAGTCGGCATAATAGACGCGTCAACAACGCGTAAACCACCGATGCCCTGCACTTTCAAACGCGTGTCTACGACAGCCATCGGGTCGTCGCCCATTTTGCAAGTACCGACCGGGTGGTAAATTGAAGCGCCGTTGCGTCGCGCAAAGGCGAGCACGTCATCTACGCTTTCGATAGGTTCACCTGGCTGTAATTCCGCTACGCTGTGCTGTGCGAGAGCAGGTGCGTCGAAGATGCGTTGGGTATGACGAATGCCGGCCAGCATTACATAAGCGTCCCCTTCCGCCGATAGGTAGTTCGGCCGGATCACCGCCTTTTCCATCGGGTTGGCGTTAGCTGCCATAATTGTACCGCGGCTTTCGGGTCGCACCGGGCAGACGGCAACGGTCATGCCAGGTTCGCGCTCCAATTCGCCGATCACCTTAGTGCCATAACTAGCCGGCGTGAACAGAAGTTGCAGGTCTGGGCTACTGAGACCATCGCGGCTACGGCAAAATACCTGAGCACTAGTTACCCCGAAGGTCAACGCTCCGTTTCCGCGAAGGATGAAACGCAGAGCCTCGCCTACGACACGGGCACCGCGTGCCAGCTCGTTGATTGAGATCAAGTCTTTCACCCGGTGTGACACCCGCGTTACGTAGTGGTCAGAGAGGTTCGACCCTACGCCGGGTAGGTCTTGCACGACTTCCACGCCAATCGACCGCAGATGCTCAGCCGGCCCAATTCCAGAAATCTGCAGTAAATGCGGCGAATTAATTGCGCCACCCGACAGAATAACCTCGCGGTTTGCGCGCACTTCCTTATCTACACTGCCTTGCCGGTAGGCGACGCCAACACAGCGTTTGCCCTCGAAGATCAGCTTCGTGACAATTGCTTCGGTCTCCGTCTCTAGATTGGAACGACCTTTGGCCTGCGCCAGATAAGTCTGGGCCGTCGAGCCGCGCCAACGGCCGCGTCTTGTCATTTGAGAGTAGCCAACACCTTCCTGATCCTTACCATTTAGGTCGGGATTAAAATTGAAGCCTGCTTGTTGAGCCGCCTCAACGAATTTATGGGTCAAAGGCAGGATAGTCCGGTAGTCTTCGACAATCAGGGGCCCGCCGCGGCCCCGAATTTCATCATCGCCCTCATTTCGGTAGGTTTCCGACTTTATAAAGTACGGCAATACACTATCAAAATCCCAACCACGGCAGCCGCGCTGCGCCCAACCATCATAGTCGGCACGATTACCACGCACATAAAGCATGCCATTTATAGAGCTAGACCCACCCAACACCTTGCCGCGCGGCCAATGAATACGCCGTCCACCGGTGTTGTCTTCGGGCTCGCTACTATAATTCCAATTGATAACAGGATGGTGTAGCAGTGAACGAATACCAGCGGGGATATGAATCATTGGGTGCCGGTCCTTAGGTCCCGCCTCCAAGAGAACTACCTTCGAACCGTCTTCGCTCAACCGGCTTGCCATAACGCAACCCGCTGAACCTGCGCCAACGACGACAAAATCCGCGTTCATTCTCGCTATCCCTCCATTATCGCGGGGCAAATCTAGGGCTGCTGGTAGCCGCCTTCAAGGCAGCCGATACCAAAAATACCGTTCCAAGCCTCGGCAAGAAACTTCTTTGGAAAACCCCAACTCAGTTAGTGAGGGTTCTTGGCATTGCTGATTGTTAACTTTCGCGGGTTTCACACTCTCGGTATATTCGTACAAGTACATTCATTAGATAGCGCCCAGATTTTGCAGCAGAACGACATCCAACAGTTGATCGGCCTATACAACGCCGGAAGGCTTACCGATGCAGCAAGGCAAGCGGAAGCATACATCCAGCGTTTTCCGACGACCGTGTTTCTTTATAATATCAGGGGAAGCGCCTTGCTTGATCTGGGCAATTTCGAGGACGCCGTCTTGTCCTTCTGTAAGGTGATCGAGCTCGAACCCGAAAGTCCGGAAGCACACAACAATCTCGGCTTAGCACAGCAGCGCGCAGGTGCTAACGACGGTGCAGCTGACAGTTACCGGGAAGCAGTGAGGCTCAAGCCTGAATTTGCGGAAGCCCATAATAATCTCGGGGTATTACTATCCGACCTTGGTCAGCTCGACGCTGCTATCGATAGCTATCGAACAGCACTATTTTATGATCCGGATTTTGCCGAAGCTTATAACAACCTTGGTGCCGCTTTAGCGGACTTAAACCAAACGGGAGAAGCCAAAGATGCCTACCAGAAAGCGCTTCAACGTAATCCCGATTACGCGGAAGCACACAACAATCTAGGAATTCTCCAGCAACGACAAAAAAGGTGGGACGATGCTCTAGAGAGTTATCAAAGAGCGCTTAATATAGAACCCCGCTACGCGGGTGCGCACAACAATTTGGGCAGCGCGTTGCAGGACATCGGCCGGCTAGACGAAGCGCTGAAGAGTTACCAAAGGGCGCTCACCGCTCAACCTAATTTATCGGAAACTATCAACAACCTGGGTAATATCTACCGTCAGCTTGACCGTTTTGAAGAAGCGATCGATAGCTTCAATAAACTCTTGGTTCTGGACCCTGACAACGCTGAAGCTCACAACAACCTCGGTGTGGTCTACAAGGAATGCAACCGTTTCAAAGAGGCGAAGGACTGTTACCGTAGGGCATTGGATCTAAAGCCTAATTTCGTCGACGCGCGCTTAAACTTAGGTGGCGCCTTACTCCATGAGGAAAAATTTGATGAAGCGATCGAATGTTATCGCATCGTCGATCCGTTAATAGAGAGTTCGAGGGTCAGCGCACTCGTCTTGGAATGCTATTATCGCAAGGGGGACCGCACAGCCTACGATATCCAAATACAGATGATCAAAGCGCGCCAGCCCACCTATAATTTTCGTGCCGGTGCCGCCGCGGCTTTTGTTGCCAATCAATATAACAGTAATAACGTCTACTCTTTCTGCGAGGACCCGGTCGAAAAAGTCGCCGTCTTCGACACCTTGGAAGACAATGTAATCGATCAAACCTTTATAGATGAACTATGCAAAGCGATCGAAAGTTCCGGTGCCAACGAGCGTTTCGCCCCCGGACACATCTCCGAAGGCTATAAATCGGTCGGCAATCTGTTTGCGAAAGGTATCCCGGAATTCGTGGACTTAGAATCCATCATCCGAACCTATACCGATAAATATTATGCGCTACATGAAGGCGAACGAAGTTTATTCGTGCAAAAATGGCCTCAGGATTTCGTTCTCGACGGGTGGTACATCCGGCTGCTGCAGGGCGGTGAAATCAGCGCACATACACATTCCGCCTGGCTAAGCGGTATTTTCTATTTGAAATTACCGAATAAGAAAGGCGGTGACGAAGGAAATATTGAATTCACGCTTTGTGGTTATGAACTGCCCGTAATAAAGGACGATTACCCACGACAGATGGTTGAGACGAAACCCGGCGCCTTAGTTTTATTCCCATCCTCATTGCCGCACCGCGTCGTTCCTTTCACGTCGGACGAAGAGCGTATTTGTCTGCCCTTCGACATAATTCCAAAATGAAAACGGCAGGCTGTCCCCCGCCCCTTTGTATACTCCTACTGTAACCTTTCTAGTCAGTCGGCCGCTTCAGCCATTCGCATTTT
>PBDC01000048.1 GCA_002717185.1 Rhodospirillaceae bacterium | reverse complement strand
TGCGATGTAGGTCGCGCTCCCGACGATAATGACTGACCCAACAATGGTCCAGATATCTGGAGTTTCGGCGATGGCGGCGCAAATGTTGGTACTGTCCTGAGCAGCGAAATCACTGACTGGAGCTCTTATGATTTGTCCGACCATTCGGTAAAGCTGACGATCAATGGGGCGGATGCGATCAAAGGCAACGTGTCGGTCCTAGTATGGGACCATGTGTTTGATGCCCTGTCATGGTGTCTAGAGCGGCCAGCACTATCGCCGCGCGGCCTCAAAGCCAGGGATTTGGTCATGACCGGCACCTGCACCGGAATGACACCGCTCAGCCCTGGCGATGAGGCAGTCGGCGATTTTGGCCCGATGGGCGAGGTGCGCGCACGGTTCGTATAAGAGCAACCGCATACCCAAACACGCGTTATCTCAGCCCCCGAGCCAGGATCCACCCACTAAATTTTCACCAGTCTATCCTAATAACGCCTACAGTATTGCCTGCTTCCCGCATCAAGTACCTGATGATAGGTCGGCGTCATTTCTTTTCGCTACATCCTTATTCCAAGCAGTAATTCGGTGTGGAAGCCGCGATCTCGCGTTCTGCGCAGCTCATTTCTTCTGGCACGCCTTCGAACAGGTCGGTGCTAAGATAACGCTCACCTGTATCTGGAAGCATGCACAGCACGACCGAGCCGGCTGGCGCCTCAGCGCAAACTTCAAGCGCACCAGCGAAGGTTGCGCCCGAGGTAATGCCAACGAAGATGCCTTCCTTCTTGGCCAAGTCCTGGCTGCAGGCGATGGCCTTCGGGCCAGTGACCGTCACCGCCTTGTGGATCAACCCCATGTCGACCGTATCGCTCGTCAGTCGCGACATGAAGTTTGGTCCCCAGCCCTGCATTGGATGCGGGTTATAGGCTGGATGCGTTCCGACAGGAAAGCCATCCACGTCCTTTTCCTGAGGCAATCCGCTTGACACGACCGGCGCCTCTACCGCCTCGCAGACGACGACCTTGGTGTCTCGCCGTTGTTCAGCCAGTACTCGAGCCACCCCTTTCAAGGTCCCGCCAGTGCCGTAACCAGTCACCCAATAATCGAGCCGCTCGCCCTCGAAATCCCGCAAAATCTCTTGAGCCGTCGTAGCGGAGTGAAAGTCGGGATTGGCCTCATTCTCAAACTGTCTCGTCATGAACCAACCGTGTTTCGCGGCTAGTTCTTTTGCCTTTTCGATCATTCCGGTGCTCCGCTCCGCCGCCGGAGTAAGCACAACCCTGGCGCCAAGAAAGCGCATCAGTTTGCGGCGCTCGACACTGAAGGTCTCGGTCATGGTAATGACCAGCGGGTAGCCCTTTTGCGCGCAGACCATAGCCAGCCCAATACCGGTATTGCCGCTGGTCGACTCGACGATAGTTTGTCCCGGCTTCAGCACGCCCGAGCGCTCCGCATCCTCGATCACGCCAAGGGCGAGCCGGTCCTTGATAGATCCTAGCGGGTTGAAGGATTCGACTTTGACATAGAGGGTGACACCCGGTGGCGCCAGTTTGTTGATCCGAACCACCGGTGTGTTGCCGACGGTTTCTAGGATGGAGTTAAATTTCTGACCCACGCTACCTACCTTGACGATTCACGCACCTAGCGAGCATACAGTGCAGAAATGCCTTTGGGCAGCCTGTTGCCAACTAAGCCACCCTCTTGGCTCCACGCACCAGTCGGCCCGGCAGCGCACCGGTCTCTTCGCCACCGACCTGGACCGGCATGCCAGATACGATGGTGGCATCATAGCCTTCAATCCGTTGCAGCAGGCGGCGGCCACCGCCCGGCAAGTCGTAGGCAACCTGCGGCGGGCACAGTTTCAACCGATCGTAATCAATGACGTTTAGGTCCGCCTTGAAACCGGGCTTAATCAGCCCACGATCGTTAAGGCCGATAGCCGCGGCGTTGTCGCAGCTCAGTCGCTTAATCGCCCAGGACAGCGGCATCTTCTCGCCACGCGTCCGGTCTCGGGTCCAGTGGGTCAGCATGTAAGTGATGGCACTAGCGTCGGAAAGAATGCCTACATGAGCACCGCCATCGCCCAACCCAATAAGTGAGTTGGGATGGCTGAACATTTCCTGCACTGTTCCGAGATCGCCGTAACTGTAGTTGCTGAGTGGCCTGTAGAGAATCGATTTTCCCTCATTCTCCAAAAGAAGATCATAGACAAACTCAGCCGGATCTATGCCAGCGCACGACGCCCGGGAGGCGATGCTGTCTTCCGGAGCAGGTTCATAATTCGGTGGATCACCCAATGGAAAGATGCGGTTCCAATTGGACACCCGGTTAGCAAGTCGCTCGTCTGGGTTAGTCTCGGAAATGAGCTGCTTGCGGAAATCGGGCCGCCGCAGATGCTCCAGTTTCTGATCGAAGGGCAAATCAGCAATCGCGTCCCAGCTCGGTCTGTTAACAAAGGGATTTTGCGAAATCTCGAAACCGAGCATGATGCCGGTCGGGCGGGTCAACACCTGCCCAAAGATCGGTAGCCCATCCGCGTTGGCGGACGCGATCCGATCCAGCAGTTCGCGCCATCCCTCTGGCCGCGCATCACGCTGCAGGATCGTGATGGTCATTGGCCGTCCAGCGGCGCGTACGATGCGACGCAGCATCTCGAACTCAACCTCCTGGTCGTCAAAGTCTGAGATGACCTGCAGCCAGCCGGACTTCGTGGCACCGACCGCTGCACCTATTTCAACTAACTCATCCACTTCCGCCTTCAGAGTTGGTGTATGAGCGCCCGCCAACGTCTTGTGGTTGATAGTACGGGAGGTAGAGAAACCAAGCGCCCCCGCCTCAATTCCGGCGGCAGCAATTTTCGCCATTTGCAACCGGTCCTCTGCATTGGCGGGCTCATGAGCCAGCGCCCGTTCGCCCATCACATAGGTGCGTACCGCCGCGTGCGGCACCTGCGCCACCACGTCTAAATCGTATTGTCGCGCGTCGAGCGCATCGAGATAGTCCTCAAAACTCTCCCAATTCCACGGCAAACCTTCTGTCAGCACAACTTCGGGAATATCCTCTACGCCTTCCATCAGCTCGATCAGCATGTCGCGCTGTTCTGGCTTGCAAGGCGCAAATCCAACGCCGCAATTGCCCATCATCAAGGTGGTAACACCGTTCCAAGAGGAAGGTGTAATGCGGTTCGACCAGGTCACCTGTGCATCGTAATGGGGGTGCAAGTCGACAAAACCGGGCGTAACCAATTTGCCCGCAGCGTTTATCTCCTGGTCACCCTTTGGCAGATCCTTGCCCACCGCCGCGATCGTGCCGTCTCGGACCGCTACATCCGCCACGACAAGATCACCGCCTGACCCATCAATGACTGTCCCACCGCGAATAACTAGCGACGCCTGTTCCGACATATGTTTCGCTCCTTTGCCTGCACTTAATCAAGGATCAGCCTAGCCGGGCAGGCACAGCGGCGCAAAACTAGGGTATTACTGCTATTTTGATGCTAGGCATCTTCCGGTTGATGCGAAACCCTTCGAACCGGAAAGCGCTCGAATTGAAGCCATCCGATGCCCTATCGCTATATTCGCACCCCAGACCGGGGATCATGCCGTTCAATAGTAGGGAGGCGAAAACAGCCCGACGCACTCTACATAGCCAGCATTTTTTGCCGCTGAAAGATCGGCCCGTATAGTGGCCACTAAATTGCTCACAGAGAGGATCTAAAATGGAACTGGGTTATATTGGATTGGGCGCCATGGGTGGCTCGTTAGCGCGGCGGCTGATGCTATCGCACACGCTTCGCGTTTATGACCTGCGGCCTGACGTGGTATCGGATTTTGCCGAGCACGGCGCGATCCCCGCGCAAAGCCCGGCTGCGATGGCGCAGGAATGCGATGTGGTTTTGCTGTGCCTTCCACGCTCGGCTGATATGCGGGAGGCGATCTTCGGCGAAGGCGGACTGATTGAAGGGCTCGAGCCTGGTAAAATTGTCGTCGACCAAACCAGTGGCGATCCAGACGAAACCCGCGCCATGGCAGCCGAACTGGCGGAGAAAGGCATTACGATGGTAGACGCCCCAGTCTCGGGCGGGCCGGCCGGTGCGAAGGCTGGAACCATTGCCATCATCGCCGCAGGACCGATGGAGACCTTTGAAAAAGTGAGGCCAGTATACGAGTCGATCAGCCCCAACGTATTCCATTGCGGCGAAACTGGCAGTGGCCACGTCATCAAACTCGTCAACAACACGATCGCAGCGTGCAATCGCATGGCGGCACTGGAAGCCGCAGCGATGGGCCGGAAGTACGGTTTATCCTTGGCCAAAATGACAGAAGTGATCAATAAAAGTTCCGGCCGCAACAGCACAACCGAAGGCGCATTCCCCAAAATGCTGGAAGGTCAACCGACCTCCGATTTCGGCATGGGGTTAATGCTTAAAGACGTCACCTTGGCGACACAGTTAGGTGTCAAATGCGGCGCGCCAATGCTAGTCGCCAATCTGGTGCGCGGCATGCTGCAGACTCATCTCCACGCCCAAGGTCCAGACGCGAAAATGGACGATACGACGCCTTGCATCGAAACGGCGGCAGATATGAAATTTTTTGATTAACGGGAAACTGCGTATTAATTGGTACTGCATTCGGGTGTCATGAGAACTTAGTCACTTTATAGGACTACTCGCAAACGCGAAAAGGACACTAGCCTACCATCCTGACTGCTGCGCCAAAGCCCAGCCCCGGTATCGACTTCGACGTTGCACTGGATCCCGAATCTGCCGCGCTAAGCGCCCTGTCCGGAATGATAAAATTGGTTTTTAGCCGCTCTTGTCCATACCACCGGGATTTACGACGGTCGGGTCGTAACCGCGCATGATGTGGACATCAACTAGAGATTGTCCTCCACCAGCAACATTAGTCACCGCCTCCGCCATGGCCTGCTGCAATTCATGTTTTGTGGCTACAGCATCCGTCGCCTGCCAGCCAAAGCCGCGCGCGATCGCCGGGATGTCAGGCACCGGATCCTCGAGCCGCTGGCCGATCCAGCGGTTCTCTTCCGGCCGGCTACGTGTACGGGCGATGCGTTCCTGGTGCAGCTCGTCGTTGAAGTAAGATCGATTATTAGCGACTATGATCAGTAACGGGATGCCGTATTTTGCCGCCGTCCACAGGGCGTTGATCCCCATCGTCGTGTCCCCATCGCCAAGGATCGCGACGGGCACCCGGTTGCTGTCTTTTAATGCCAGTGCGGCGCCAATCGCGATACCCGGTCCTGACCCGATGCCGGCCCCACCGTCTCCGCCGAGGAAGTCGAGCGGTGCCTTGATCGGCCAAGCGTAGCCAGGCCAGCCAATTGGTACTCCAGTGATAGTTGATTTTCGGTCGCCCAATGCCGCGGAGAGCGCATCCGCAATATCTTGATAATCTAGTGCATCGCCACCAGACCGCTCGGCCGGTTCAGCGACTATTGGAGCCCAGGCAGAATTCTTTTTGCCTTCACCCAGCTCGTCAAGCAACGCCGGTACAAGACTATCCGGTCGACACATTATGCGAATATCGGCGGCAGGCAAGATGTGGTGGTCCATCGACCAACCATTGTGCAGATAGGGGTCAACGGTACAATTGATAAGCTTCGCTTCAGTCTCCGAATGCCCTAGTGCCTGTTTAAAGGTTCCGGCTAAATCAATCCATTCCAGCGACAGGATTACGTCCGCTTCCGCAATCATTGCGCAGGCCGCTTTGCTCGGCCGTTTGATCGGTGGCAACGGGTGCAGATCATGGTCGGTGGGGAATGCTGCGCCAGCCTTCAAATCAGTCAAAACCCGTGCATCGAGACGTTCGGCAAGCCGGATACGGTCAGCCCAGGCCTTGTCGTCTCTTGTTCCCCTACCCGCAAGGATAAGCGGTCTCTCAGCATTTAATAGCCGTTCAACTGCGTGCGCTAAATCAGACGGACTCGGCATCGGATCGCCACCTGGTGCATAGCGCCCCACATCCGGGATCGGGATCGGCGCATCAAGTCGCTGTTCCTGCATACCAAGATCCATACAGACATAAACAGGCCCGTGCGGCGCGGTGCGGGTGATTTGCCAGGCACGTAGCATCGATTCCACAGCTGCTTCCGGTGATCCCGGCTGATCGTCCCATTTAACATAGTCACGGATTAGTGCGCCCTGGTCTTTTGCGGTGTGTATCCATTCGATCCAAGGCCGCCGCTGTGCGGCATCGATTGGGCCGGTCGCACCGAGGATCAACATCGGAACTCTATCGCACCATGCGTTGAAGATCGCCATGGTCGCGTGCATTAGCCCGACATTGCTGTGCACCGCGACGGCCATTGGCCTGTCCGCCACCTTCGCGTAGCCATGCGCTATGGCAACCGCGTGCTCCTCATGCATGGTGACCAGCATCTCCGGATCGCGGTTACCAAGATAGTTCACCAGGCTGTCGTGGAAGCCGCGATAGCTAGCCCCTGGATTGAGCGTGATGTAATCGACACCAAAGTCGCGCAGCATCTGCGCGATAACGTCGCTGCCCCAACCCATTTCGAACTGACCGCCTTGTACGGGACGTTCTTCATTGCCGTTCATCGCTCGTCCTCGGCCATTAGATAACTTCCAGATCACGGAGCCGCTGAATTTCGTTCGCCGAAAAACCAAGCAGTTCTTCTAGAACCTCTTCGTTGTGCGCGCCTATCTTTGGGCCAGGCCAGCGGACACGACCCGGATCCTCCGGCACACCTGGCACAATTCCAGCCTGCAACACATCACCGAACAAAGGGTCTTCGACCTCCCTAACCATATCGCGATGACGGTATTGCGGGTCCGCCGCTATATCCGCCGCAGTGTAGACCAACGAGCTCGGGATATCGGCCTCAGCGAGGATTGCGAGGAGCGCATCCGCATCGTATTGCACCGTCCACTCCCCGATTATGGCATCGAGATCTTCCACATTGGCGACCCGCGACCGATTGTCCTGGAACCGTGGATCTAGCGGCAACCCCGGCTGGTCCATCGCTTTCGACAAGCGCGCGAACAAGGGGTCGGAGTTTCCAGCAATTAGCACCCACTTACCGTCCTTAGCCACGTAGCCGCTAGTCGGTGCCGCTGTGGCGATGCGCGAACCAGTCGGTTGCTTGATATCACCGAGCACCCCGTACTCCGGCAGCATACCTTCCATCATACTAAGCACTGACTCGCTGAGTGCCACGTCTAGGCTACGGGCACGGGAATCGCCATCCCGCCGGTCACGTTGCCACAACGCGGCCATCACACCGAACGCCGCGTAGAGCCCAGCAATCGAATCACCAATACTGACACCGACCCGTACTGGTGGAAGATCAGTCATGCCCGGAGCGTGATCGCTCAGATGGCGAAGTCCGCCAACGGACTCGCCGATCACACCGAAGGCTGCCTTGTCGCGATAGGGGCCGTCCTGGCCGTAACCCGAGACATGCGCGATGACGAGATCGGCACGCGCTTCGCGCAGCACGTCAGGGCCTAAACCGAGCCGCGCCAACTGCCCTGGCCGGAAATTTTCAACAACAGCATCGCTCTTAGCCGCCAAGCCTAGCACGATATCCTTCGCCTTAGGATGCTTAAGGTTTAGGGTGATACAACGTTTGTTGCGGCCATGCTGCGACCACCACGGCGAGTTGCCCTCAATATGCGTGCCCCATTGCCGCACCGGGTCCCCCGCCGGTGGCTCAATCTTGATCACGTCAGCACCCAGATCGCCCAGCAGTCTTGTACCAAAAGGTGCTGCAATAAAATGTCCGATCTCCAAAACGCGCAACCCCGTCAGAGGGCCTGCCCGTGTTGCATTATTCATAGTTGTCGCCTTTGATGTTTTGCTAAAGACATACGCCCGCGCTTACCTCTGCCAGAGCGCCGCTGACACATCCAACATTTCAATCGTGGCGTGCGTGTAAGGTGACCGAAAGATATTGCCGGAGGCCTGGTCGGATGGTTTGAAATCATTGGTGAAACATCCCTCGCCGCGCAGTAGGCGTGGATCTTCCGTCCGAGGTACCGACTGGCCAATCGCGAATTTCTCAAACTCTGATTCTGACAATTTCAGGGGATCCTTCCCTAACACCGGTTGTGACATGTTTGTGGTCAGCGCGGTATCGGTCAATAGTCACCGGTTGCAAGGATACGCTTGTTGAACTAACGAAGTCCGATCGAGGATGCGTGCGAACAACGAAGGAAGACAAAATGGGTGGCAGGCTAAAGGGCAAGGTTGCTATCGTCACGGGCGCGGCATCACGCGAAGCGGGTCTCGGTAACGGCAAGGCAATAGCGCTACTGTTCGCGCGTGAAGGCGCTCGCGTCGTTCTCATCAACCGGTCAGAAGACCGGGCCGAGGTTTTACGACAGGAGATCATCGATGAAGGTGGCCAGGCGGTTGCTTTCGCTGGCGACATGACCCGTCCGGCCGATGCCGAATCAGCGATAGCAGCGGCGGAGAGTACTTTCGGACGGCTCGACATCCTGTGCAATAACATTGGAATCGGAGCACCAGGCAAAGTTGCCGACATTACCGAAGGGCAGTGGGATGAGGTCCTCGGCACTAATCTAAAATCGGCGATGCTGTGCACGCGAGCCGCGATCCCGGCTATGCAAAGGGCCGGTGGAGGGTCGGTCATCAACATCTCTTCCGTCGTCGGAGCTGGCGGGCTGTCGAGCGAACGGGGCGCTGTCGCCTACGCGACTTCTAAGGCCGGCATGCACGGATTTACTCAATCGGTCGCAGCCGACTACGCGATGGAAGGTATTCGATGCAACTGCATTATCGTCGGTACGGTACACACGCCGATGGTCGCGTCACGAGGGCCGGCCTTCCGAGAACGTCGTCGTCAATTGGTTCCGTTGCAAACAGAGGGCACCGGTTGGGATATCGGCTGGGGGGCGGTTTACCTAGCCAGCGACGAGGCCCGCTGGATCACAGGGCTACTGTTACCGATCGATGGTGGCCTGATGGCGATCCGGCCCTGGCCCCAATAAATAGAACCCCGCATATCAAACCGAGCGCTAAGCGTCGTTAATACAGGCTGAAGATTATCTACTAACCTGCAACTTTCCGGCAATACTGGAAGCAATCTACTTAATATAACGAAGCCCAGCCTTTTCAATGTCAACAGATCGCAAGCGCGCCGCCCTTTGCGAACGCGAGATATATACCGTCATTTCGGTAGATTGGCCAGTCACTGGCATTGCGACGTATTACGATTTCAAGGAAAACCTAGAGCCATTCGATCCGAAACATCATCATCAATTCAATCCAGCGAGGGCTCGGTATTGCTCGCATTCGGAATATTGGAGGTCTATTTCTAGAAACTAACTTTGGATTTGAACCCTACGCCATTAAAGCGCCCCAACCACTTCTGCCATTTTACCGGATTACCCCTCTCGCTGGACGATCCGCGTTGGTGATGCATGAATGCCATAAGTCTTCAGCGGCTCCGTGCCGGTGACCCGAAATCCATGTTTCACGTTGGCCGGCATCACGAGCGTTGTTCCCGGTCCAATAGCGATAACGCCTTCTTGTTCCTCCATCCAGGCCTCACCTTCTCCCTCGATAATACTGACGATTTCCATATAAGGATGGGAATGGGTACCAGTGGAATAGCCGGGTGGCGAAATCTGGACGCCAACCCGAACCGGTGTCGAACCAGCCTCGTCACCGACAATCGTCTGGTATGTCGCCCCGTTGGGGAATTGCTGCTTGGAAATATTTTTAAGATCAACAATTGGCATCGCTGTACCTGCAATCTAGGTTCCAGGGTCTCGCAGCTAAAGTTACGCCCGGACAAGTGAAAACGAAACAGATTTCCCTTCACCGATCCATTCTATCGTGCCAAATGCGCTCGCATAATTGATATTTGTGTATAGTAATTTTACGAATTCGACTGCAATTTTTGTCCAGTCGGATAATTTCGCGCCGAAAATTCTCGTTCTCAAACCGCCTCAAAGCCCGTTCGTACTAAGCGTCGATCGGGCTAACGACCTACTTCGCATGGACAGGCCTCGATCGACGATAGCGCCATATCTAGTTAGCAGCACATATTTTTGGCGTAATTTTAACCCATTCGGTCTCTTAGGGCCGATGTCCAAGCAGCTAACTAATAAAACCGACGAACTTGTTGCAATCCCACAGCATTAATCGGCACATTCAACGTTGATTGCTGCCCCCGCGGGCGCGGCAGTTAGTTGCCGTACATTCTCAATCACATGGCCCCAAATATTAGTCGGCGCGGCAAGCCGGATCTCGCCACCTTGCGAGATCGGTGTGGGACCAAAGCCAATAGCAATTGAAATTCCTTCGACCCAGAACGCTAATTCACCAGCCTCCACAATTGCACGAGCGTCTGGTTCAAGGTCCACCCTGACAGGGGTCAAAAAATAGACTTCCTCGCCCCATCGACTGGCCGAAGCAGTGAAAGGAAGGCTGTCGTAAATCGCATCAGCCGTCGGCGTGTCAAAGAGTTCGGCGGTAAATTCCACCGATCCGAGAGTTATTTTCAACCGGCGCATAGCCTATGTCACCACCGCGTCCGGCAGGTCTAGTTCCGTGCCGCCATCCGTAAGCATGTCAGCGACGACCCCATCCTCCATACCAATCATCAGCGCATCATTAAATCTATTAAAGAAACCACACAATGCGATACGCAATGTCAGTTCAACAATCTGTTCTTCCGTTAAATGCCGCCGCAGATCCTCGAACATCTGGTCACGGATAAATTGGAACCGCTCTGTGACTTCGACCGAATAGTCGCGTACCAACCGATCGACCTCGTCCAACCCCGGGCAATTCGGTTCCAGGATGTTGGTCGCCGTCTCAAGTGGCAGCCCTTGTTGGATCAGGCGAGGCATGTGGTGTGCGACGCAATATCGACATTCATTAATCTTGGAGACCGTGACCAACGCTATCTCGAGATAACGCCTCGGCAGTACCTGCTCGTCTTTTAGGTCGAGCAAGAGACCCATAATATGTTTCACCGCAGGCGGTCGGTGAGCGAAGACACGAACCTGATTGAGAAAGGGCCCATACTCACTGGCATATCGTTCGTAGATCGGCTTAACTTCGTCCGGAACAGCATCGATTTCGACATCGCTGACCCTGGCCATCAGAACATCCTTTCAAGTGAATTCAAAGGCGACATTTATTTCATTGCGGGAATTCGCATTCAATTGAAAAAGCTCCGCGCATGCTCCATGTACGCATTTTGTTCTAATGTGCATCCTGTTAGGATTACCTAATGAATGAAGGAGACGAACGAGGTCGGAATTCGGAAGCAGCGGAAGCTATGGCGCGTGGCATAACACGGTTGATGCGAAACCGAGATGAGACCTGCCTCACCGAATTTACACTAAAGACCGGCCGACGGGTCGATGTTATTACGCTCGATCGCAAAGGCCTGTTCACGGTAATTGAAATCAAGTCATCTATCTCCGACTTCCGCTCCGATAACAAGTGGCACGAGTATCTAGACTTTTGCGACCGCTTTTATTTTGCCGTACCACTCAAATTTCCAACCAATATTCTGCCAACGAAAAACGGTCTAATTATTGCCGATGGGTACAGCGCCGAAATTCTGCGTGAAAGTACACCGCGCAGCATGAATGCAGCACGCCGCAAAGCCTTGACCCTGCGCTTCGCGAGAACCGCGGCAACCCGTTTAATGCGGCTTACAAAACCACTAATTGATGTTTAGGCTCGACGTTCAATCCTTTCGAGTTCCGCCCAGAACTGCTTAAACATTTCCGCACGGATTTCCCGTTCACGAATATCGCCTTCCGCCCAGTCCGGGTGAAACAAGCGCGCAAAAGAACTCTTCGCTTCGCGAAACATCGTACCATTGGATTGCGACGATGGTGGACTACACATGCCCCGTCGCGCATTTTCCAAGCGGCCCACTTCGCCCATATGCCGTCGTGCCGCATATTTCAGCAGTTGTTGAGCATCTTGAAGTTCAATCTCGTGTTTGCGTAACGCCTGCCTGAGCTCCGCCTCTCGGTTTCGCGATGCAATAAAATATAAATAAGTGCCCAGCAAAAGCAGGCCGACTAGCACGGCATAGGGAAGCAGTTCTCCCGCCATCAGTACCCTCTATCTTGTCGCAGTACGGCTACGTCGAAAAGCGTCGCAGGGTCTCTGTCGTGCTATATCCGTCGAGAATTTCCGCAAGGACTACCTTACCGCCCCAGCTATCGACTTCTGCTGCGCCAACAACTTCGTCTCGGGCGTAATCCCGTCCCTTTATCAAGACGTTGGGACGCAGCCTGGTGATAAGCTGAAGCGGCGTGTCTTCGCCGAAAATTATAACCAAGTTCACGGACGATAACGACGCCAACACCGCCGCGCGACCTTGCTCCAATTGCGCGGGGCGCCCTTCGCCTTTAAGCCGCCGTACCGACGCGTCGCTGTTCAACCCTATAACCAGGATGTCACAGGCAGCGCGCGCCTGGTTGAGCAACGAAATATGACCAGGATGCAGCAGATCAAAACAACCATTCGTGAACCCGACACGTTTGCCTTGCCGACGCCAAGCTTCGACCCGATCACACGCAGCATCTACGGTTGCGATTTTCGCTTCACCGCTAAGAAATTCCACCTCTTGCTGCGCGGTTAAAATTTCCGACGCGTATGCAGCAGCCGTGCCAACCTTTCCTACCGCAACGCCCGCGGCCGTGTTCGCGAAATGCGCGCTTTCTAGGGAAGGCACACCAACGGAGAGCCCTGCCGCCATCGCTGCTACGACCGTATCCCCAGCGCCCGAAACATCGTAAACATCGCGCGCGCGCGCTGGCAAATGGTGGACGACGCTGTCCTGCACCAAGCTCATACCCAGTTCGCTGCGAGTTGCGAGAACGCCATCCACCTCGCACGTCGCCATTACGTGATGACAGGCGACGACAACAGCCGCATCGTCAGAAACAGGAAGACCGCTTGCCTGTGCCAATTCGTTGAGATTAGGTGTAAGCAGAGTCGCTCCCCGATAAACGCTATAGTCGACACCCTTAGGATCAACGATGACGGGCTTGCCCGCCTTCTTGGCCAATTCAATCAAATCGCGCGCCTGGCTCGCGCCTAGGACACCTTTACCGTAGTCGGAAAGTATAAGCGCACCGCAGTCTGGAAGCCTTGCAGCGGCAAGATCGAAAATCTCCCGACAAACCACGTCATCCAAATCGCCTTGTGCTTCATAATCCGCCCTAAGAAGCTGTTGGCCACCCGTCACGAAACGCGTCTTGATTGTCGTCCGCCGACCTACCACTGTCACGAGATGCGCATCGGCACCCGCCGTTCCTGCCAATAAGTTCGTCAATTCATTGCCTGCCGGGTCGTCCCCGACAACAGCCACAAGTTCTGCTAAGGCACCGAAGGCGACCAGGTTGCGCACAACGTTACCAGCACCCCCGATCATGACAGCCTCTTCGCCGACTTCTAGGACGGGGATCGGCGCCTCCGGGGAAACGCGATCGACGCGCCCTGTGACGTAACGGTCCAACATCAAATCGCCAACGCAAAGAATACGCGCCATTGGCAAACGCACGATCAAACTCTCTATGTCCGAACCGTTGGTCATACGCTCTTCACTGCAATTCGATGCATAATCAAGGCCAACCACCTGCTCAATTTCGCGGTGCGTGTTTATTCAAAATGCGCTGCAGCGTTCGGCGATGCATCTTCAATCGCCGCGCGGTTTCCGAAACATTACGATTGCACTGTTCAAAGACGCGCTGAATGTGTTCCCACCGGACGCGATCAGCAGACATTGGATCGTCCGGTGGCGGTGGCAGTGGCCGTTCGGTTTCGAGCAAAGCCGCGGTTAACTGATCAGCGTCGACCGGCTTTGCCAAAAAATCGACGGCACCGGCCTTAATCGCCACAACAGCAGTCGCGATATTGCCATACCCGGTCAGCATGACAATTCGCACATCATCACGCGCCGTACGCAGAGCTTCGACAACTTCGAGCCCATTACCGTCTTCCAGTCGCAAATCGACCACCGCATAGGCAGGTGGAGCGGTTCCCAATGCTTCGAGACCCTCCGCGACGCTCGCCGCGGTGACAACAGCAAAGCCGCGCTGTTCCATCGCCCGCGCCAGACGATTACGCAAAGGTGCATCGTCATCGACGATCAATAACGACTGCAAAACCTCATTAGACTGTTCCACCATAACTATATCCCCTAACAGCGCACCGTCCGGTTCATCTTTAAGGTCTTTAAATAGCCCGTGATCGCTCGATACTGTGTTCAAACATATCGCGCGGCCAGCGAATGACAACCTCGGCACCATCGCTGTTGGCAAACTTTAATTCTGCGCCACCGGCCTCTAACAGTGTTTGGGCGATGAAAACGCCCAATCCCATATGGGCCTGTTCGCCACCGCGCGTCGAAACGTAGGGTTCTCCAAGCGATGCCATGACTGGTGCAGCGAAGCCAGGACCATCATCTTGCACTACCAGTCTTACGATATCCTCATTCCAATAAAGCGAAAGCACCACCCGTTTACGCGCGAACTGCACAGCATTTTGTATGATATTCCCGACACCATGCATGAATTCATGAGTAGCCGGCGCTTCGGGTTCTGTACTCTCACTTGCAGACCTAAATTCGATATCGACCGCAACACCAACTTCACGATAAGGTTCGCAGGCCTGTGCCACTAGGACCGAAAAGCTCAACCTTTCCAATGGACGGTGATCAGCAACATCCGAACGTTGAGATAGGCCTGCCAGGATATCCCGACAGCGATCCGATTGGCTGATCAACAGGGCCACATCCTCAGCCAATGGGCTGTCCTCCGGCACTTCGCGCGANAACTCCTTGGCAACGACGGCGATGGTGGCCAGCGGTGAACCGAGTTCATGCGCCGCCGCAGCCGCCAACCCACCAAGGGCAGACAAATTTTGCGCCCGGTTAAGCGACGCCTCAGTTGCCGCCAACGCATCGGACATACGCCTAGCCTCATCCGCTACGGACCAGATATAGGCAGCGATGAAGGCGGAGGCGACGCACAGCGCCGTCCATACACCAAGCGCGTAGGGAAAAGGGAGAGACACTGTTTCGCCAGTCCACGGCAACGGCGCGCGGAAGAAGGCCAACAGGGTGACAAGAACCATGGCGAGCATGGTCAGCGCCAAGGTCGGCCCTCGCGACAGAATCGTAGCCGCGACGGTTACCGGAGCCAGGATAAGGATGGCAAACGGATTTTCCAGCCCACCCGTCAGATAGAGCAGCATGCCCAGCTGCATCATGTCGAAACCAAGCAATAACGTAGCGCCCACATTACCGAGACGCGCTCGCAGCGGCATGCGAATCGAAAGCATCAAGTTTGACAGCGCGGTTAAAGCCACTACGAACAGACAAGCGACAACCGGCAGTTTGAAACCAAAACCGAAGTAAACTATTAAGATCGTGGCTGTCTGACCGGCGACGGCGATCCATCGGATGAGGATTAGGGTCCGCAACCCGAGTCGTCCTTCCCGCTGCCGGATCGGCGCCGCGGAATTTTGTAAGGTTTGTCGATCGATCATCTTTAAACCAATTTTGTATCGTCAGCCGACAGGCCCGTCGACCTGAGCTTGGGCAAAGGTTGCCATGCCGGTGTGACATGATATCGCCGCGCGTAAAACCCCGAGAGCAACTGCAGCCCCCGAGCCTTCGCCCAACCGCATTCCCAAATCGAGCACAGGCGTTTGGCCAAGTGCTCCGACAAGCCGGCGATGGCCCGGCTCCGCCGATAGATGCCCAACGATGCAATGATCCAGCGCAGTGCTATCGGCGCTGTGCAGCACAGCTGCCGCCGCGGTGCAAGCATAGCCATCCAGAAGCACTGGGACTCGTGCAATTCGCGCCGCGAGAATTGCCCCTGCAATCGCAGAAAGCTCATTCCCACCGACGTGCCGCAACACCTCGAATGGATCGTCAAACGCTCCTCGATGCAGTTCAATTGCCTCTGTCACGGCCATGGTCTTACGCTGCAATGCTTCGCCGTTGACACCGGTCCCTGCGCCAACCCAATCCGCTGCATCGCCGCCAAACAGAGCACAACAAATTGCCGCAGCACTAGTTGTGTTACCAATGCCCATCTCACCGAGGCATAACGCGTCAATGCCATCCTCAACCGCCATCATCCCGTACGCCATGGCGCGGGCGCTTTCCGCTTCCGTCATCGCTGGCGCCTGCGTGAAGTCCTTCGTAGGATGGTCAAGCGCCATTTCATAAACGCGCAAATCAGCATCCTGCAGCAAGCACAGTTGGTTGATAGCAGCGCCACTAGCTTGGAAATTTTCCACCATCTGCGCGGTTACAGTCGCTGGAAAAGCCGATACGTCTCGCGCCGCGACACCATGATTGGCGACGAACACCGCGACCCTGGGGCGTTCCAGCTGCGGCGGATAACGCCCTTGCCACGTAGCGAACCATTCGCTCAGCGCTTCCAAACGGCCAAGCGCACCCGTCGGTTTGGTGAGTTCAGCTTCCCGCGCTCGCGTTTTCTCGCATGCCGCCTCGTCCGGACCGGGCATACCGGCCAGCAATTCCCGCATTTCGTCGAACGAAGCTTCCTGGTCCGCCATACTCTGATACCGCCTAGTTGTTCTCGTTTGACCGGTTGTGTCGTATATGACGGTTCCGCTCATTCGGCAAATGCGACTCACAAATGAACCATACACCTTCGCCATCTGCCTCTCCCGCAAAACGCGCCCTCGAAGATGTGCGTGCTGCGACAGCGTTCCTGACTAGATTACCTATCAACGCAGCGCATTTTGACTTGGCCCGCGCCTGCTGGGCTTTTCCCATAGCTGGTCTATTCGTCGGCGGAGCAGCGGGGGCAGCCTTCGTAATTCCCATTTACCTCGGCTTTTCACCTCTGGCAGCTGCATTGCTAGCCCTGCTCGCAGTGGCCTTCCTTACCGGAGCACTACACGAAGACGGCCTGGCGGATATGGCCGACGGGCTTGGCGGTAGCGATCCCGCCCGGCGCCTGGAAATCATGCGTGATAGCCGTATCGGAGCTTTCGGCGTCCTGGCCCTAATTTTCAGCGTCGGCCTCCGCGCCACCACGCTGGCAACCATCGCGGAAAAAGGGTTCGTGGCACTGGTCGCTGTCGCCATCTTGTCGCGCGGATTGTTACCAGCGATGATGTACGGTTTGAATTTAGCGAGCGATTCGGGTGTTGCCGCCACGGCCGGGAAACCGAAGCGAGCACCGGTCCTGTTGTCTTCGGGTCTTGCCATCGTGGGGGTAATCATCTTTCTAGGCCCAGCAACCGGCTTCGGCGCACTGATTTTCGGCACACTCGCAGTGGGCGGCGTGGCGTTGCTGGCGAAGCATCTGATCGGCGGTTATAACGGCGACATACTTGGCGCTGCACAGCAGACTACGGAGATAGCCGTATTGCTATTCCTCGCTGCGTCACTCTAGAGAATCGGGAGAAACAACCTTGGGCACCGTAACCCGCTGGTGGTGGATTCGGCACGCACCGGTGCCGACCGGTCGGAATATCGTCTACGGACAGATGGATCTGGATGCGGATTGCAGCGACATTGCTGCTTTCAACGGCTTAGCGCGCGAATTACCAAAAGGAGCGGTCCTAGTGACCAGCGATCTAAGACGGACGATCCAGACCGCAGACACAATTCGAAAATCAGGCCTGGAATTGCCACCGCCAATTGTCGAACCCGATCTACGTGAACAGCATTTCGGCGACTGGCAAGGCATGACACATGAAGCCTTCGCGGCGCAACGCAACGCAACGCCGCACCGCCACTGGAGCGTACCTGCATTCATTCAGCCACCAAACGGCGAGAATTTCGTTAACCTTATTGGCCGCGTCACACCGACGATCAATCGCCTCTCAGAGGAATATGCTGGCCGCGATATTATCGCGGTTACCCATGGCGGCACCATCCGCGCCGCCTTGTCTTTGGCCTTGCGGCTCGATCCGGAAACCGCGCTCGCCTTTGCTACGCAAAATCTCGGAATCACAAGGCTCGACCTAATCACGGACCGCGCTGATGGCAGTGCCTGGCGGATTAACGCGGTTAATCAACCGCCTTGTTAAGGCCATGTCCATTGTTCAAAGCTGATCATAAGGATATAAAATAAAAAGGGTCGGGCATCGCGAAAAGGAAGATTTCAAAGGTGGCAAATTCGATAGGCCGCCGTCTTGCGACGCGGTTTCGACGTCTCATCCTCTATCGATTGATTATGCCAGTGCTTCGCGCCAAAACGCCTCCCGAATATACGGCGCGCAGCGTGTTATTCGGCATGCTTGTCGCCATGACACCAACGGTCGGTATTCAGATGCCGATTGTCTTCTTGATTTGGCTGCCGGTCCGTTATTTCCGGCCACAATGGAACTTCAACGTCGTTGTTGCTATGGCGTGGACCTGGGTTACCAACGTGTTCACGCTAGGTCCTATCTATTATGTGTTCCTCGTAACGGGCAGACTCATGCTGGGTGCGGAAGGTAGCCTAACAGGCTATGACGAATTCGTTTCCATGCTGCAAAAATCCTTGGAGACAGATGCGGGTACTGTCGAATCACTGTGGATTTATACCGTCGACCTTTTTCGCATCTGGGGTGTGCCAATGTTTGTCGGTTCGATCCCTTGGGCCATTATCGCATCCTGGCTGAGCTATCGCTGGAGCCTGCGTCTGGTCAATCGGTTCCGTCGGCGACACAAAAAAATCGTCACGCGCCCAGAGATGCATCAGTAAGGCTAGATCACCCCTTGCCCTCAGTACTCGACCCCGCTACCGTTGGGTTTCGCGTGTCGAAACAGTGAAGTCCGGTGTGAAACCGGCGCTGCCCCCGCAACTGTGATCGGCGGGACCGGGACACTACGCCACTGACAAGAGTTGGGAAGGCGTTCCGGTCACTCAACCGCCTGAGCCAGGAGACCTCTTCGGCGCAATTTGACTGGCTCCCTCGGGCGGAGGTTCGCGCCATCAAAAGGAACGAAGATTTGTTGCGTCCCGTCACGCTCGTCCTCGGTGGCGCAGCATCTGGCAAAAGCGTTTTTGCCGAATCATTGATCACGGCTGGCTTCGGAATACTTGGTAACGGCGCCACTTATCTAGCCACGGCGACCGCGGGCGACGACGAAATGAAAATCAAGATCCAGCGCCATCGCGCCCGCCGTGGAGAACACTGGACGACGGTCGAGGAACCGATCTCACTAACCGCTGCCCTAGCCAGACACACCCATGCTAACCGTCCTGTTCTTGTTGATTGCTTAACCTTGTGGCTTTCCAACCTGTTGTTAGCCAACAAAGACCCGGAACTAGAGATCAGTGCTCTCGTCAGTTCCCTCGCCACACTGCGCGGTCCTACCGTATTGGTCTCTAACGAGGTTGGAGACGGCATCGTGCCGGAGAACGCGCTGGCGCGCCGCTTCCGTAACGAAGCCGGTCGCATGAACCAAAGAATCGCTGCAGCAGCAGACCGGGTCTACCTCGTCACCGCCGGTTTGCCGCAGCTCTTAAAAGAAACGAATACGTAGGAGACATTATGGCCGAAAAAATTCCTGCAACCGTCATCACCGGTTTCCTAGGCGCTGGCAAAACCAGCCTGATCCGGCATCTGGTCGAGAACAATCAAGGCCGTCGTCTTGCCTTCCTAATCAATGAATTCGGCGACCTCGGTATCGACCGAGAGCTCCTGCTTGGCTGCGGCATCGAGGGCTGCGACGAAAAGGATGTGGTCGAGCTGGCCAATGGCTGCATCTGCTGTACCGTCGCAGACGACTTCCTACCAGCGATGGAATCAATACTCGCGCGTGACGAACAGCCGGATCATATCGTCATCGAGACATCTGGGCTGGCGCTGCCCAAGCCACTGATCAAAGCCTTCAACTGGCCAGAAATCCGCAGCAAAGTCACGGTCGACGGCGTAGTTACAGTAGTTGACGCCGCCGCCGTTGATGATGGCCGTATGGCACCTGATCCGATTGCGGTGCAGGCGGCCCGAGAAAACGATCCGGCACTAGACCATGAAGACCCGCTGGAAGAGGTTTTCGAAGATCAATTGTCCTGCGCCGATGTCGTCGTGCTAAACAAGTGCGACTTGGTCGACGATAAAAAGGTGCCAGGTCTCCGCGAAAAACTCGCCGCACAATTGCGAGATGGCACGAAGGTAGTGGGGGCATCGCACGCGCAGCTCGATCCAACTGTCCTGCTCGGCCTTGCCGCGGCAAGCGAGAACGACCTCGACAACCGGCCCTCGCACCATGATGACGTCGACGGCGAGCACGACCACGATGATTTCGAGAGCTTTGTGGTCGACTTGGGACCCATTGAAGATATCGATGCGTTTGAGGCACGACTAGCCGGCGCGATCCAAAAACACGATATCCTGCGCATCAAGGGATTCCTGGATCGACCCGGCAAAGCGCGGCGTGAAGCGATACAAGGCGTCGGTCTGCGCCTACAGCGTTACTTCGACCGCGACTGGCGCACGGATGAAAATCGGAACAGCCAGATAGTCGTAATCGGCTTAGCTGGTTTGGACCGGCCATCCATCGAATACATGATCCGGGGCTAGCACCACGAATGCATCTACTCGCGACACAACCTGGGGAAATCGACGACGGCGCGACGGCAGTCGATCTGGAACAGTCGCCGGGTGAAATTGTCGTGTTAACAGCTGCTGACAGCGAAATCGCCGGTCTGGCCGCGGCCCACGCGCGGCATCGCTCAGAAGACGACTCCTTCCCGACACTGCGTCTAGCGAACGTAATGCAACTTAGACACAACCTCTCGGTCGATCTCTACACCGACGCAGTCATCTCCCAAGCAAAGCTCGTTATCATCCGGCTGCTCGGCGGCCGCAGCTATTGGGAATATGGCGTCGAACAAATTACCACCTTGTGCCAACGCCATAATATCGCCTTGGCTTGGCTGCCTGGTGACGACCAACCTGATGCGGAACTGACGGCACAGGCTACGTTGCCAGGTGAGGCCGTACACCGGCTCTGGCAATTTTGCGTGCATGGCGGACCGGGAAATTTTCGTTCACTATTAGCCTACGCCGCCAGCCTGTGTGGGCATGATGCCGCTTGGCACGAACCATCGCCGCTGTTGCGCGCCGGTCTCTATTGGCCAAACTCAACAATCAACACAGTGGCCGACCTACCGTGGGATGACAATCGACCTGCAGCTGCGCTCGTATTCTACCGCGCGCTTGTGCAGTCGGCGAACACCGATGTCATCGATACGCTGATAGAAGCGCTGGAGGGGGTCAACTTCAACGTCCTTCCACTCTATGTCACCAGCCTGAAAGATCCTGTCGCAGCGGCAACAGTCCGGGCAATGATCGCCCAAAAAACACCATCTGTAATCCTGAATGGAACCGGATTTGCGCTTTCCAATCCAGGTGCGACACGAAGCGACACGCCATTCGACGATGCCGATTGCCCAATCCTGCAGACCATTTTCTCCGGTGGCGATTACCAAAGTTGGGTCAAAGGCACCCGTGGCCTTTCGGCACGCGACATCGCAATGAACGTTGCACTGCCGGAAGTCGATGGCCGGGTCCTGACCCGCGCCGTCTCTTTCAAGGACCAAAACCACCGCGATCAGGCTGTAGAGGCCGACATCATAACCTATCGGCCAGTACCGGACCGCATTCAGTTTGTCGCCGACCTCGCTGCGAACTGGACGCGGCTGCGCAACACC
>PBDC01000047.1 GCA_002717185.1 Rhodospirillaceae bacterium | reverse complement strand
CATATCGAACGCTTGCGTCGCGACCTGGACGACATTCTGCGCTACGTTTATCGTGATAATGACGCTGTCAAAGTATTGGAGCCATCTAGGTCGGCCGAAACCGCAGGCAATCCCCCTAGGCCGGCCGAAGCCGCAGGCAACCCCCGACTACAGCGGCAAGTCCTTGAAATTCATGAACAAATCCGCGAGTTAACCGGCAATATAGAGCGTTTTCAACACAGTATTCGCATGATTAACGAGCGGCTCGATAAACTCGTTGCTGATGTAGATATTCGACTGCAGGTGCTCGAGGGAGGAAAACCGGTCACCGATAGCGGGCAGCCTGTTCAAAGCTCCCGTCAATCGGTTACTCCTCTGTCAAGTGACGAAGCTGGAACTGCTGTCGTTTCGTCCAATGGGGCCTCGGGCGTTCAAGCTGAGCTTGCGCCAGGGCAGAGATCACTTGGTCGAATTTCTGGGGACGAATTGGCTTCCGTTCAGGAAGGACAGCCTGTTCCGCCATCAGCAACAAGCCAGCCAGTAAAGCCGATTGAAAGGCCAGTTGTCCTGGAAAATAAATCTCCGCCCAGCGCGGCACCTGCGCCGCGTGGCGTTTCTAGTAGTGTCGCGTCCGTCGCCAGGTCACTCAATTCGGATGAGCTTCCAGAAGGGACGGCTCGACAGCAGTATAAGTATGCCTTTGGCAAATTGAAAACGCGCAACTACGTCGAAGCGGAGAATGCACTTCGTATATTCGTCGATCGCCATCCTGATGATCCACTCGCTGGAAATGCCATGTATTGGATGGGTGAAACCTACTATGTGCGAAAGCAGTATTCGGAAGCGGCACGGATATTCCTCGATGCCTATCAGCGTTTTCCGAAAGGTAATAAGGCGCCTGATAATCTCTTTAAGCTGGCAAAATCACTTTCTCAGATTGGTGAGGACAAATTCGCTTGCACGACATATGTTGAACTAGTCAAAACGTTTCCTAGCGCTAACCAGCGCATTCTTTCTGGGGCACGCTCGGATATGATGCGCTTGGGCTGCGGGTAGTCGCAGGTTTCGATTGCGAATAAGTAGAGATCTGTCATCTCAACGGATAGAAAAGGCTGAATTCGCTCGCCTTATGGCAATGATTGGTCCGTTTGAAGCTTGTCCAGAAATAGCAGTCGCATGCTCCGGTGGGGCCGATAGCTTGGCGCTCGCCTTGTTAATCGACGCTTGGGCGCGCGCGCGCGGCGGTACAGCAACCGCGTTAATCGTCGATCATGGCATTCGGGAAAATTCTCGTAAGGAAGCAGAGGCAGTCGCTGTCTATCTTGGCGAGTGCGGTATGGCCTGTGAAATCTTGCGCAACAGGACTCAAATTGGAACTGGTGATATTCAAGCCGCAGCTCGGAAGGTACGCTACGAACTTCTGCAACGTTGGTGTCTAGTAAACAAAAATCTGCATTTAGCGGTCGCCCACCATCAAGAAGATCAGGCGGAGACCGTTCTGCTGCGGCTTGCGCGGGGGAGTGGCAGCGATGGATTGGCTGCGATGGCTCCTGTTTCTGAGACGTCAAACGTTCGAATTTTACGCCCACTCCTGGGTGTGCCACGGACCAGGCTGCAGGCGACGCTCGATTGCTGGAATGTTAAACACATCGATGACCCTTCGAACCAAAATCATAAGTTCGCACGCGTAAGAATACGAGCTTTGTTACCGGTTCTTGCTGCAGAAGGCTTGACAGCCCAGCGTTTGGCAGGGACAGCGGCACGATTGGCTCGGGCGCGGAATTCGTTGGAAATTGATGTTGGCGCAGCGCTGGCGCGTTCTGCGATTGTTTATCCCTCTGGCTATTGCCAACTTTCACCGCAGCTACTGTGCCAAATATCGGAGGAAACTGCGCTACGCGCCCTCGCACGTGTGCTGATTTGTATTGGAGGCAATGACTACACGCCGCGTCTTGCACGAATCGAGCGTCTCCACGCTTGGTTGCAAGACGGTACTCCAGGCGGGGGACGGACCTTGGCGGGATGCCGATTACTACCCTTTACTTCCGGGCTTCTCGTCTGCCGTGAGGTGTCGGCGGCCAAATCTGTCGTCCCGGCAAGAGGGGATTTACTATGGGATGGAAGGTTTAGGCTCCGTTTGGGTGCTCGCCGTATCGGAGACGTAAAACGACTTGGTACTGAAGGTTGGCGCCTTGCGGTCGCGACTGTTCCGGCACTACGGAAGTCAACAATTCCGTCTGCGGTCTTGGCCGGTTTGCCTGCAATTTGGAAGGATAGAAAGTTACGGTCAGTGCCGCATCTCGGTCTGTTAGGAAGTAAAATTCTGTTACCAGGCCGTCATCCACACAAAGTTGTGTTTGCCCCGCTGCGTCCTCTGGTTCCAGCGTGCTTTACATTGCAAAAGGGCAGGTACACACTATCTAAATAAAAACTGATTAAGCTCTGGAAATGAGCGTGGCATTACTTTATCCCGGCTTCGGTATCGAAAGGCCTTAGTGTGAATATTTTTGGCAAGAATTTAGCTCTTTGGATTATCATCATAATTTTGATGATAGGCCTTTTTAATCTGTTCCAGGGCTCGTCGCAGCGCAGCGCCCAAGCCCCCATTACCTATTCCGATTTTTTAAGTCAACTCAACCAAATTAACGACGTTACCATCCAAGGACGTACCATTACCGGTCATTATCGTGAAGGAGCAGGGACGTTCACGACCTATGCCCCAGATGATCCCAAGCTGGTGGAAACGCTGGCTGCTTCTGGTGTCAAAATCAGTGCAGCGCCGCCGGAGGAGAATATGCCTTCTCTGCTAGGTATCCTGATTTCCTGGTTCCCGATGTTGCTTTTGATCGGTGTTTGGATCTTTTTTATGCGCCAAATGCAGTCGGGTGGCGGCAAAGCGATGGGGTTCGGCAAATCACGTGCGCGACTGCTTACAGAGAAAACCGGCCGTGTGACGTTCGAGGATGTAGCCGGTATCGATGAAGCCAAGCAGGAACTCGAAGAGGTCGTCGACTTCTTGAAGGACCCGCAAAAATTTCAGCGCCTCGGCGGCAAGATTCCTAAGGGCGTGCTGCTTGTCGGCCCGCCGGGTACCGGTAAGACATTGTTGGCTCGTGCCATTGCCGGTGAGGCAAACGTGCCGTTCTTCACCATCTCCGGTTCAGACTTCGTGGAGATGTTTGTAGGCGTTGGTGCCAGTCGTGTTCGCGATATGTTTGAACAAGGAAAGAAAAATGCGCCCTGTATCATCTTCATCGACGAAATAGATGCCGTCGGCCGGCACCGTGGCGCTGGTCTTGGCGGTGGTAATGATGAACGCGAGCAAACCCTGAACCAGCTATTGGTCGAGATGGATGGTTTCGAGGCGAACGAAGGTGTAATCCTGATCGCCGCGACAAACCGCCCTGATGTTCTGGATCCCGCTTTGTTGCGGCCGGGCCGTTTCGACAGACAGGTCGTCGTGCCGAACCCTGATATCCTCGGCCGTGAGAAGATCCTCAAGGTGCATATGCGGAAGGTACCTCTGGCACCAGACGTTGACGCTAAGGTCATCGCACGTGGCACTCCGGGCTTCTCTGGCGCAGACCTAGCCAATTTGGTCAACGAGGCTGCACTTTTGGCGGCACGTAAAAACCGGCGTGTTGTCTCTATGCAGGAGCTTGAGGAATCCAAGGACAAGGTCATGATGGGCACCGAGCGGCGTTCTATGGTCATGACTGAGGAAGAGAAGGAGATGACTGCCTATCACGAGGGTGGCCACGCTTTGGTCATGATGCACGTAAAGGGTCATGAGCCCTTACACAAGGTGACAATCATTCCGCGCGGTAGAGCTCTAGGCGTTACCATGTGGCTGCCGGAACGCGATAAATACGCGCAGTCTTACACTGAGTTGAAGGCACGTATCGCGAGTTCGTTTGGTGGACGTGTTGCCGAGGAGATCATCTACGGCAAGGAAAACATTACCACGGGCGCAGCACAGGATATTCAGCAGGCAACCAAAATTGCCCGGGCGATGATTACGGAATACGGATTCAGCGATGAACTCGGTCCTTTGCGCTATAGCGAGAATGAGGAAGAAATTTTTCTGGGCCACTCGGTGACGCAGCGTAAAAATGTCTCCGAAGCGACCCTCAAGACGATCGACGAGGAAGTCCGCCACCTGGTTTATTGGGGCGAAAAGACAGCGCGTGACATATTGAACGAACGCCTTGAGGATTTGCATACGATAGCCAAGGGGCTGCTTGAATACGAAACTTTGTCGCGCAATGAGATAGACGCGCTTTTGCGTGGCGATGATATTTCTAAGGGAACGGACGAAGGTGAGACGCCATCGAATGGCATCCGCTCTTCAGTCCCGACTAGCGGTCCTATAACCGATATTGGCCCGGAACCGCAGCCTGAGAGCTGATTTAGACGGTCGGCGAGTCGCACAAACCTTAGCTAAATTTTATCTCGTCGAACCTAAGTCGTTGCGGCAGTATTGGATTGGTGTGATCGATCAGGGAATATGATGACCCGAAAATACTTCGGAACAGACGGTATTCGCGGGCGTGCCAACAGCGAGCCCATCACACCCGCTACCGTTTTGCATCTCGCTATGGCTGTTGGACAGCTCTTTCGTCGCGGTAACCACCGTCACCTGGTCGTTATAGGCAAGGACACACGGCTATCCGGCTATATGTTAGAACCTGCTCTGGCAGCAGGCTTTACAGCTATGGGTATGGATGTGGACCTGGTCGGACCGATGCCTACTCCCGCGGTGGCGATGCTGACACGCTCCTTGCGCGCTGATTTGGGAGTGATGATCTCTGCATCGCATAACCCATACCAGGATAATGGCATTAAACTGTTTGGTCCGGACGGCTTTAAGTTGTCTGACGAAGAGGAGCGTGCAATCGAGGCTTTGATGGAAGAAGGGGTGGGTGCCTATGCTGAATCGGAAGCCCTGGGTCGAGCGACGCGGTTGGACGATGCACCAGGCCGCTATATCGAGTTTATCAAGCAGGCGTTTCCGCGTGGATTACGACTGGATGGGCTAAAGATCGTTGTCGACTGCGCAAACGGTGCGGCGTATCGAGTAGCGCCGGCAATATTCTATGAATTAGGCGCGGATGTTGTGCCCATCGGGATCCAACCCGACGGCACCAATATCAACCGCGATTGTGGCGCTACCAGTACTACACTGATGCGCGAGCAGGTTATTGTGCATGGAGCCGATGTAGGTATTGCGCTCGATGGTGACGCCGACCGGGTGATTTTGGCTGACGAGTCTGGAGTGATCCTAGATGGTGACCAGATTATGGGCCTTATCGCACGGTCTTGGCAGCAAGAAGAGCGCCTGCGCGGCGGCGGTATTGTCGCAACTGTGATGTCCAATCTTGGTCTGGAACGTTATCTAAACGGTGTCGGGCTAAATTTGGCCCGAACAGCCGTTGGCGATCGATATGTAGTCGAGCATATGCGAGCAGAGGGTTTCAATATTGGCGGTGAGCAATCAGGTCACATCATCCTTAGCGATTATAGTACAACTGGTGACGGTCTGGTGGCTGCCCTGCAGGTAATGGCTGTTCTGGTGCAGCAAAATCGTAAAGTCAGTGATGTCTGCCATATTTTTGATCCGGTGCCACAAGTACTCCGTAATGTTCGTTTCGGCGGAGGTACCCCGTTAGAGGACGATAAGGTCATAGCCGCCATCTTGTCAGGAGAATCGTCCCTTGGGCAATCCGGTCGGGTTATTATCCGAAAGTCAGGCACCGAACCGGTCATCAGGGTCATGGCCGAGGGCGATGACGCGAAATTGGTCACTGGTGTGGTTGATGATATCGTCACGACCATTGAGGAGGTTGCCGTCGGATGATTGGGCAGCAGGCCAAAGGTCGGGTGCTAATCGTCGCAGGTTCGGATTCGGGCGGCGGTGCGGGTATTCAAGCCGATATTAAGACCGTCACGGCGCTGGGCGGTTACGCGATGACAGCGGTCACCGCGCTAACTGCTCAAAACACTCAGGGTGTTTTCGGCATAGTTAGTGTCGATCCAGATTTTATTACTCAGCAGATGCGATTGGTAATAGAGGATATTGGCGTCGACGTGATCAAGACCGGAATGCTGCATAACGTTGCCGTCATCGAGGCAGTTTGCGATGTTATAGCCGAGTATGATCTTCCNCTCGTCGCCGACCCTGTTATGTTNGCGAAAGGCGGTNATGCACTACTTGAACCTGACGCGATATNGTCTTTACGACAGAGATTGGTGCCTATGGCCACCGTTCTGACNCCAAACTTGCCAGAAGCATCGGCNCTNATAGAAGATGTGATAGAAACCGTTGAGGATATGGGGGCAGTTGCGCAGTTGTTTTCCGATATCGGGGCGGCAGCAGTATTGCTTAAAGGCGGCCATCTGATCGGCGATAGGCTGACTGATATTCTGTTTACTGGAAAAATCGCACACCGCTGGGACGACACGCGGATCAATACCGTGCATACGCACGGTACTGGTTGCACCTTGGCCTCGGCGGTTGCGACAGGGTTGGCGCAGGGTATGACATTGCGAGATTCCGTAGATCGCGCGCGTGCCTATGTGCGCGAGGCGATCTTGGCAGCGCCCGGCTTCGGACAGGGGCACGGACCTTTAGGGCACGGTCATACAGTCGCCGCGTTCCCTCGGTAATCTGCCAACGTTGAAAGGAATGTGTCGAAGGGGCCAGATGGTCGATGATTACATTGCTTGGTGCAATAGAGGTGAAAATTTCCGTTTGTTTAACAGGCCAACAATAACAATCATCACATAGTTCCTACTGACCGTTCCTGCTTTGATACGACCTGACAGTTTAAATTACGCTGTATCGGTATGTGATCCATTGGCCTCAAACGACGATCCTTTGATGGCTTCTGCAAGCACCTTTGCCATGACCTGAACCTTCCTACCAATCCGGTTTTTGAACGTACAACCTATTCCGTTTGCATTTCTCATTGCGAGGAAGCTGACGCGTCTGGTCCGCTTTTTACAGAAAATTGCGTGTTAGTGTGACGATGCGATACGGGAAGGATGTATGCTATTTTGCTGCGATCGATCATCGGAGGTTTGCATGATGCAGATCAAACAATACCAAATCGATGCATTTACTGATCACGTTTTCGGGGGTAATCCCGCCGCAGTTTGCCTTTTAGACACCTGGATCTCTGAGGCTACTATGCAGGCCATCGCGGCGGAAAATAATCTCTCGGAAACAGTCTTTTGCGTTCCCGATGCCGATGGGTACGGTATCCGATGGTTTACGCCGCGTTCCGAAATCGGACTGGCTGGACATCCGACGCTTGCGGCAGCCAGCGTGATTTTGAACGAACTAAATTCTGATAGCGCGGAAGTTCGATTCACGTCCAAGGACGGTGTGGTTCTGACCGTTGTCCGCGAAGGTGAGAGGCTGATGATGGACTTTCCGTCAGTACCCGGGATACCTTCTGATGATATCGACCCTGTAGCCGAGGCCCTGGGTGCCAGACCGGAAGCCTATTTAGTGGCCCGGGACGGTATGGCAGTATTTCCCGATCAGGCGGCAGTTGAGCGGCTGCAGCCGGATATGGTCCGGATTGCTGCGCTCGACCCTATGGGGATTATAGCGACATCACCTGGTAAGGATTTCGATTTTGTCTCGCGCTTTTTTGCGCCGAAAGTTGGTATTCCGGAGGATCCTGTGACCGGGTCCGCTCACTGCACCCTCATTCCTTACTGGTCAAAACGGCTCGGAAAATCGACCCTGCTGGCGCGCCAAATTTCCGAACGTGGTGGTGTCATAAACTGCGAATTTCGCGGTGATCGAGTGATAATGGGTGGGACCGCTGTCCCGTTCTTAGAAGGTGTTATTACACTGCCAACAGAAGGAGAGTATTAACTAGGCGATTCATATTTTCTTTTGATAAATCAACATGCGCTGATCAGCGAGGGGGACTATCCCCCGATCCGTTACGTTGCACTGTCAAAAATGGGTTTTAACTACATATTTAGATCTGGACGATACTGGGCCCAGTTCGATAAGCCATATGTGGGACAACTGGCAGAAAACCATTCGGTCCCTAATGCAGCACACGCGATCGTTACCGTATTTTTGTTGCTACTCACGGATAGGACAGGATTTCGAGGCTAACAAGATTTAAGCCGGGTTTCTGCTTTCAACCGCTGAAAAGGTGTGGTTGCCGGGCGGCTGCATAATTTTTATCGATCGATTGCTAGATAAGGAGATAATCGATGCAATGCTCCCTAAAACAACTGGAATTTGCGGCCGAGCAGGTTCATGCGGTTATAACGCCTACTCTGCAGCACAATTGGCCTCTCTTAGCGGAACGGTGTCGCTGCGAGGTCTGGGTCAAGCACGAAAATCACACTCCGATTGGATCCTTCAAGCTGCGAGGAGGAATCACATTGATCAGTGATTTTGCCAGAGGCGACGATACGATGGGAATTATCACGGCGACCAGGGGTAATCATGGACAATCCATAGGGTATGCGGCGCGTTGGGCGGGTCTCGAGGCAACGATTGTTGTTCCGGAGGGTAACAGCCGGGAGAAAAATGCTGCAATGTCCGCGCTCGGTGTGCGTTTACTAGTGCATGGACAGGATTTTGACGAAGCACGCGAATTTGCGGACGCTACTGCAGCAGAAGAGGGGCTCTATTTCGTACCGTCGTTCGACCCGCGGTTAGTGCATGGCGTGGCAAGTTATGCACTAGAGCTGTTCAGTGCGGTTCATGATCTCGACGCGGTCTATGTGCCGATTGGGTTGGGTTCCGGTATCTGCGGAACCATCGCGGCAAGGGAAGCTCTTGGTCTTCGTACAGAGATTATCGGTGTCGTCTCGGAGAATGCGCCGGCCTATGCCTTATCCTTCGAGGCCGATAAACCGGTGGCAACCAACAGCGCCAACACCTTTGCAGACGGCGTTGCTTGCCGGATACCGGATCCGCACGCGGTCGAAGTTATCAACAATGGCGCGGCACGTGTCGTTACGGTATCAGAAGATGAGATCAAAAGGGCTATGCGGGCGTATTACATGGACACCCACAATATCGCCGAAGGAGCAGGGGCTGCGACACTGGCCGCTCTGCTCAAGGAAGTGGATCTTATGGTGGATAAGAAAGTTGCAGTGGTTTTGTCGGGCGGAAATATAGACATGAACCTTTACGGTGCGGTCCTCGCAGGAGACTAAGTAGTAGTAGCCTCAATGTCCGTGAGGCCGTTTACAGCTGGATTTCAATTCCTGTCTTCAGATATGCGTTAATTAATGCGCTAAAATAAAATAAGTTTGTAAAGTGTAAAAGCCTCTCGGTTTTTACCCGAGAGGCTTTTAACGGTTAATTTTTAAGAAACCGAATATTTTTTCAAAATTTTATTCGATTTCCTTATACGTATCTATTTATTGAGAAGATAGACAATTACACCTGCAGCAATTAAGCCAATCAAACCCGCTCCGGAAAACTGGCCAATTAAGCCAATTAGATTTCCTGCTACATCTGCGTTTATGAATACCAAGGCACCGGGAAATAGGATTTGTAATACTACTCCGAGGGCAACGAGGGTTAAACCCAATGTAGTAACTTGTTTGAGGATTCCAGTTATTGAATCGAACATGATACTCTCCTAGGTTTCTAACATTAGTACTGTTACGGTTGCTAAGTGAAAAAAATGATACACCTAGCCTCTATCCAATCCTCCTATCCTAAGTTTTCTAGTCATTGTTTCCTCCACTAAAATCCGCCGAGGCATTATCCTCACGATCAGAAGTAGGGTGATCCCGCTTTCTGATAATGTAAAATGCTACGATTGCTGCTGCTACCACACCAATCAAGCCAGCATTGCCAAATTTGCCGACTAACTCACCGAGATTGTTTATTACGTCGATACCGAAAAATTCGGCGGCGGCAGTACCAAAGAGCACCTGCAACAATACAAGTACAGCAACCAGCCACAAAAGGAGCTCTAAAACTTGCCCCATCCACTTCCGTGTTTCTTCAAACATAGGCCAACTCCAGTTTGTTTAAACAGCCCATTACCAAGAATTATGAAACAAGCAAGGAAGACAAAATCTTAAATATTTTACACCAGAAAATATGGCATACCAATAAAGGCAATATTTACAATATGTTATGTTGTAAAAAATATGCGAATTTTTATTGTATTTTGACCAATGATTCGTTTTTGACTAATTACCCACTCTATAGAATTCAAACTAATGGATTGCTAATAAAGCGTGTTCAAATCGGAAATGGACTAAACTTTTTTTCATAAAATGTTTTTTGCCTAAGTCAAACGAGAGTGGTGGGTAAGGTTTTGACTCGAAATCAACAGTTTGGATATTTAATCAAATTGATGTTGATATACGCTTTTGAGTTTGTTTGGGATGCTGCTATTCCTCCTTCTGATATTCAGGCAGGCGGAGATAAGCCGTATATCGGGGCAGAATTCCCGACGTTAGAATTTTAGTTCTTCGCGCTTGCTTGCTTGCGTCTCGTAGTACTCCACGCCGAATGGCGATCTGCGCAAACCTGTTACAGGGACAGAATTAACTCTCGCGAGAGGTTTGTGATGCCTTTGCCCACTGTCGAGACAGCTTGCTGTTGTAACCTGCACGAGGGTAAAATTATAACACGAGGAAAAGCTTGACCCTTTGGCCCTTCGATGCTGCCGCAGCGGGTGCTACGCCCAGGTTCAATGCGTGGTCGGATTGAAATTTATTAAACAATTTTAACTGGCAGAAGCAAACCGTGTTATTTGTAAAAATTGATAGGTGATAGCCGTATGATCAATGTTGATGGCCGTAGAGTTGACTATACAGAAAGTGGCGATGGACCTGCAGTTCTCTTTATTCCTGGCTCGTTCAATACGCCAGCTTCCTGGACAAATATACGAAAATTGTTACCCCAGACTTATCGTTTCGTTGGCACTAGTCTTTGTGGATATGGTTCAACGGAAGAAACACGAAGCCTCGAAGACTTTGGAATGAAACACCTTATTCGAAACATAGAGGCAGTGGTTAAAGAAATAGGAGAACCGGTTCATTTAGTCGGTCATTCAATTGTGGTACGGTGGCATTAGCTAGTGCGCTAACGCGCGCGTTCGATGTATTAAGCATCGCTACATTTGAGGCCAATCCTTTAGCACTTATTTCCGAGCGTGGACATCAACAGCTCTTTGATGCAACGAAAGGTGTGGCCGCCGAATTTGAGGCCGCGTTTAATGAGGGTGAAAGGGACTTACCCAGTCGTATCATAGACTTTTGGGGTGGTTGTGGTTCTTTTGATGGCATGCCAGATAGCGTGCAAGAATATTGTCGTAAGACGAGCTTCACAAACGTTCTCGATTGGCATACGGCATTCAATTTTAATGCAAAAATGAGTGATTATGCTGCACTGTCGGTGCCTGTGCTTTTGGCCCGAGGGACGCATGCTAATATCCAAATGATTGAAATCACAGAGTCGCTTAAGGCCCGCATACCAAACAATAATTCAGCGGTAATCCAAGGCGCGAGCCACTCCTTGATTACATCTCATTCAAAGGGATGTGCCAGCTTACTACGCGAGTTTCTAAAAATTAATATGAAATTTTTTGCGACTTAAAGAAATTTTATTCACCGGTAAAATTTCCTTCCTTGTACATTCCGGAACTACGCGTAAAGCTATCTTTCAAATCGGACTATCAGCATGATGGGGAGGTGTTGGCCGTCTAAATTTAGATTTGGGGGAGGGTTCCAGAATGGTGATTGGTGGAAGAGTTCCGTGGAAAAAATTAAGAAAAGGCAGATAAGGGATCGTTTCCACGTGGCTGCATTTCCAGAAAAAATGTCGCATAATATATATTATGGAAAATATGATCTATTAACGTTAATCACCGTATTACGCGAGATCTTCCAGTGAACTTGTTGAGGTGTGGGTGCCAGCCACCTCGAATACCATACCGTCGTAACCAGGTTCGACGCCATCAGGTAGTTCGTCGCATAGTGTCCGATAATCCATGTCCGGTCCCATGTGCGTGAGAATTGTGCGCCGCGGCTTGACCCGCTCGATCCAATCCAGTGCGCGGCGCAGGTCTACATGAGTCGGATGCGGTGTCCGACGGAATACGCCAAGTAGCCAAGTATCAATCCCTTCCAGAACTGCGAACGACGCCTCTTCCAAATCCACCACGTCTGTCGAATAGCCAAATTCGCCAATCCTAAAGCCTAAAGTGTTCGAGAAACCGTGTTCTTGCTGGAATGGCTTTAGTGACAAGTCCCCAATACTGAATTCGCCGCTAATTTCGTGTGGCAGTAGCACCGGTTTGTAATAACGCACCGGTTCTCCGGGATCAGGCGGCCGTAATGGCTTGAAGACGTATGCGAAGCGATCGTTGAGGATTTCCATTGTGTTGGCATCGCCATAGGCTGCCAAAGGCGCGTTCATGGCGAAGTTGATCCAGCGCAGGTCGTCTATGCCGTGGGTATGATCTGCATGGGAGTGTGTGTAAACGATGGCGTCGAGGCGTTTTACACCGGCATCAAGCAACTGTTCGCGACAATCTGGAGAGCTATCGAACAGCAGCTTAGTCTCTGTATTTTCGACCAGAATAGACGAGCGCCGCCGGCGGTTACGCGGTTCGGCCGGGTCGCAGTCTCCCCAATCGTCGCCGACCATCGGGATGCCGCTCGATGGTCCAGATCCAAGTATGGTTACTTTTATCATAAAATCAGGTGTTTGGTTTTACCTGGCTGAAGAGCCGGTGAAAATTATCAGTCGTCTTTTGAGCGATATATTCGGTATCCACGCCACGCACGTGTGCCAGTGTTTCTGCGACATGGATCACATATGCTGGTTCATTGCGTTTCCCGCGGTTGGGTATCGGGGCCAGATATGGCGCGTCGGTCTCAATTAAAACCCGATCCATCGGTACCGATTTCGCGACCTTTCGAAGGTCCTCAGCGTTTTTGAAAGTTACGATACCGGAAAACGAAATAGAAAACCCAATTTCAAGCGCTTTTTCCGCTAGTTCTGGGCCAGATGTGAAACAATGAATGAGGCCAGGATAGGGGCCATTGAGATACCCCTCCTCCAGGATTTCGATCATGTCGTCGTCCGCATCACGAGCGTGGACGATCAACGGTAATCCCGTCTCTCGGGCCACCTCTATGTGCACACGAAGGCACTTTTTCTGAGCATCACGCGGGCTGCGTTCGTAATAGTAATCCAGACCTGTTTCGCCGATGCCGACTACTTTTGGATGATCTGCAAGCGCGACGAGTTCTTTGGCAGTTGGCAATGCTTCATTGCCGACTTCATGCGGATGAATACCGAGTGAACACCAAACATTGCCGAAGCGTTCGGCGATACGCTTCACGGTCTCGAAATTTTCCATTTTGGTGCAAATCGTAACCAGTGTCTCTACGCCGGCGTGTTGGGCGCGTTTGACAACCTCGTCGAGGTCACCGTCACGCTCGTGATAGTCAAGATGGCAATGGCTATCGATATACACAGTCTTATTCCTCTTCCGCTACGAAGCGCGGGAAAACCGGTAACGGTTTCGGTAGTGCCTGTCCTGCTGCTAAAACCGTTTCCAGACTGTTGAAACTGCGTGCGTCCTCTGGCACCGACAATTGGTCAAGAATTTTGGCGCACGCATCTGGCATGAAAGGCTGGACAAAGATAGTCAGCCTCCGGATTGTTTCCACCAAGGCGTAGAGCACTGTTACCATGCGTTCCGGATCCGTCTTTCGCAAGGCCCAGGGCGCCTGTGCGTCGACATAGCGGTTGGCGTCACCAATAACTTCCCATATTGCGTTGAGAGCTATATGGAACGCCTGTTCATCCATGGCCGTTCGAAGCGGTTCCAACAGCTTCTTTGCCTTTTCCATTAAGTTGGTATCTGCTGTGTTGAACTCACCGTGAACGGGTACCTTTGCATTGCAGTTCTTGTTCACCATCGATAGAACGCGCTGGCAAAGGTTGCCAAGGTCGTTTGCCAGATCGCTATTCATGCGATGCATCATCGCCTCGTGCGAGAAATCCCCGTCATTCCCGAACGGCACCTCTCGCAGAAGGAAATAGCGGACTGGGTCGAGTCCGTAGGTCTTTACCAGCTGCAGTGGATCGATAACATTGCCTACCGACTTGGAGATCTTTTCACCTTCATTGGTCCACCAGCCATGAGCGTAGACTCGTTTGGGTGGCTGAACTCCGGCAGCCATTAGGAACGCTGGCCAGTAAACCGCATGAAATCGCACAATATCCTTACCGACCATGTGCAGATCGGACGGCCAGAATTTTTGGAACATGTCGCTGTTGCAGTCCGGATAGCCAACCGCCGTAGCGTAGTTGGTCAACGCATCGAGCCAGACGTACATGATGTGATCATCATCATTTGGTACCGGCACTCCCCATTTAAAGGTTGTGCGCGAAACCGACAGGTCCTTCAGACCACCTTTGACAAAGCTTATGACTTCGTTGCGTCGGGTAGCTGGGCCGATGAAGTCCGGATTGGCTTCGTAGAATTTGAGCAGCCGGTCTTGCCATTCTGATAGTTTAAAAAAATAGCTGGGCTCCTCGACCCATTCCACTTCTGCCCCTGAGGGTGCGATCCGGGTGCCATCCGCGCGTTTTTCGAGCTCACCTTCGTTATAAAACGCCTCGTCGCGTACGGCATACCAGCCGGCGTAGGAGCCGAGATAAATATCACCTGCTTCTAACAAAGCCTTCCAAATCGCTTGCGAAGCGCGAATATGGCGGGGTTCGGTGGTTCGGATGAAATCGTCGTTCGAGAAATTCATAGCTTTGGGCAGGTAGCGGAAGCTCTCGGACACCTGATCCGTGAATGCCTGTGGCGAGACGCCCGCGTCAGCGGCCGCTTTCTCTACTTTCTGACCATGCTCGTCGGTGCCCGTTAGAAAATGAACATCGTACCCGTCGAGGCGCTTAAACCGTGCCAGCACATCGCACGCGAGGGTCGTGTATGCATGGCCGATATGCGGCGAGTCGTTGACGTAATAGATCGGGGTGGTGATGTAGTAGGACTTCGCCATGTCGTCCTCGGCCGCGCAAGCGTGTTTGTTTTCAGGGTCTAACCGCCGCCTGCAGAGCGAGGAAAGCACTGACAACGACTTGCTTGCGGTCAAGATTGGCGCTGTCAGCTTGATCTAGCAAGCGGCTGACCTTTTCCCACACTGCCAGGTTTTGCGCAAGGCGCGCGGTACCGCCGAACTGCGCAGCCGCTTCACCTTCTCCAGGGACGATTTCCTCAATCTGAATACCACCTGCCGTGCTGCGCACCAATTTAGAAAGCCAATCGGAGAGCATCCGTGAAAAGGTCTCGTATGCTGCGCCGTTTCCCGTGCGCGCAAGCCGATCGCCGAGCGCATGAAGTGCTTCTATATTCAACGATTTGATATCACTAAGCAGATTTACCATCTCGCGATACATGGCGAGGCCGCCCGCCTCAGATAGTGCAACGGCGGCACCGATTGATCCTCCTGCCAGGTTAGCAAGTGTGGCGCGCTCATGTTCCTCTATTTCAGGTTTATGGGTTCCTAGCAAGTCCATAACTACATTCAGGTTGAGCGGCTGTAGCTGCAGCATACGGCAGCGCGAGCGGATGGTCGGCAGAAGGCGGCCCGGCGCATGGGTGACCAGTAGAAATAGGGTCGCTGGTGGCGGTTCCTCCAGCATTTTTAGTATCGCGTTGGCCGCTGACCGGTTCATCTCATCTGCCGGATCGACGATCACGACACGCCAAGTCCCTTCGCCCGGCGTGAGCCTCAAAAATTCAGTAGCATGGCGAACATCTTCTACAACAATTTCCGTGCGCAAATTCTTCGTCGTAGGGTTTGGCGTTCTTTCTATAGTGAAGAGATCACTATGACTGCCCGAAGCAACCCGACGGAAAACCGGGGCATCCTCGTCGATGGCCAAGGAGATAAGTGGGTTGCCGAAAAGGCCTTCATCTTGCGCGTCGCCACCGGCTAGAAGATATCGGGCAAAACGATAGGCCAAGGTCGCTTTGCCGATCCCGGGTGGCCCTGCAAGGATCCAAGCGTGTGCCATTCGCCCGGATTTTGCCGCGTCGAGCAAGATTGCTTCCGCGGCCTCATGTCCTTTAAGCAAGGGGTTTTCACGCGGTGATAAGATTGAAGCGTCGTTCATGGCCAAATCATACCAAGTTTTTTCGCGACAGCCTGCCGGACCATTTTCTGCACACTATCGATATCTTGCGTCGCATCAATAACAACACAGCGGTCTGGTTCCCGCATAGCTATATCCAGAAAGCCATCACGCAAGCGTTGGTGAAAACCATTCGCCATACGTTCATATCGTGTTTCGTTATCACCACGCGATCCGGCTCGCGCCAGTCCTGCCTCAACCGGGAGATCCAGGATCAGTGTCAAGTCGGGCTTCAGCAGACCAATCGCCAATGACTGCAATGCTTCAATCTTTTCCCGGCCTAATCCGTGCCCGTATCCTTGATAAGCCATCGTCGAATCAATAAAGCGGTCCGCAATAACCCAGTCGCCGCGTTCCAACGCGGGACGGATCAAACGCAATACGTGGTCGCGCCGTGCTGCGTAATGGAGCAGAGCTTCAGAGACTGCATCCCAGCGGTCTGTCGGGCCTTCCACCAGTAAACGCCGAATTTCTTCAGCTCCATCAGAACCACCGGGTTCCCGTGTAGTTAAAACACTGTGTCCAGCCGCTCTCAGCGCCCTAGCGAGCATCCTAAGGTTGGTGGATTTTCCCCCGCCTTCCCCACCTTCGAATGTTACAAAACATCCCCTCATCTTAGAACTTGTCGCCCCATACGAGATAGCGCAAGGCCTCGCCCAAGCGACTTACCGCTCCTAGCTGTGGCACATGGGCGTCGGCGTAAAGCGGGACCTCGACCCGGTCCGCATCGGGCGCGGTTACCACCAGCGTCGCGACCTGCGCCCCAGCCTGGATTGGCGCAGGAATGGGTTCCTCATAGGCGACGGCAACTTTCATCTTCGATCTCGATTTTCGCGGGATAGTGATCACGAGCTTGTCCTTTATGACAATCGGCACGCTCTTGGATTTGCCCAGCCACACGGGCAATTCGGTGACTGTTTCTCCCGCTTTAAACAGAGTATAATTATTCCAGGTACGGAAACCCCAGTCGAGCAATCGTTCGCTGCCTATTGCCCGCTCCTTGACAGATGAAAAGCCATTGGCGACGACGACCAGACGTCGGTCGTTTCGCTTTGCGGACGCGGTGAGGCCATATCCAGATGCTTTGATATACCCTGTCTTCAAACCGTCGGCGCCCAAATTTTGGTACAGCAGAGGGTTCCGGTTTCCCTGTTTGATGTTGTTGTATTTATAAGTTAGTTCCGAATAGTAGTGGTAGTATTCCGGAAAATCTCGGATCGTTCTTTCAGCCAGGATGGCGAGGTCACGTGCGGTGGTGACATGGTCAGGGTCCGGCCAACCGCTGGCATTGTAGAAGGTCGAGTTCGTCATGCCGATCTCCCGGGCTTTCTCGGTCATCAGTTCGGCGAATGCCGACTCGCTTCCGCCAATCCCTTCCGCTACGACGATCGTGGCATCGTTGCCCGATTGCACAACGATGCCACGGAGTAAGTCTTCAACCGAAACGCGGTCACCAACTTTAACGAACATTTTCGAGCCACCCTTACGCCAAGCTTTCTCGCTGACTCGAATCGTATCGTTCAAGGACAAGTTGCCAATTTTCAGTTGCTCGAACAGTAAATAGGCTGTCATCATTTTGGTCATCGATGCCGGATACATCGTGCTGTCGGCATCTTTGCTGTAGAGCACCGCACCGGTATCAAATTCGACAATGATCGCCTGCTTCGCATTAGTATCCATCGCAGCGACATGCCCAGTCGAAACTAGCAGAGCCACCAAGGCTGCAAGCGCTCTCGGGATTCTGGCTATTCGATTCATGATATCTCCTTGTTAGACACCAATGTTAAAGTGACGTTTTACTCGCTAGAAAGTTATTCCGACGAGTATCCGTTAGAAACGGAGGATTGCGTCACTCAACAACTATGCGGGCATCTTTTATGCCGGCATCAATTATGCCCTCTAGCATGTCTTCGGCCTCCGATGCATCGTTGAGGGGGCCTAGTCGGACGCGAAAAAAGGGGCGGTTGAAGTCGCGCACCTGATAGATATTTGCTGGGCCGATCAAAGATAAACGCGCACGCATCTTGTTGGCGTTGTCATATTGGCTGAAAGCGCCAACTTGAACGTAAAGGCGCGGTTTATAGACAACAGGCAGGACCTTCACCGTATCATTCAGTGCGGGTAGAACGTAGGGGTTGCGAAGATCGCGCTCAGGGACCTTTTCTACGGCGATGACCTTGTGATTGTTCGTCGGCGGCGGCGCTGCACTTGCGCCGGGCGGTGCCGCTAATGACTTGCTCGTGACGGCAACGCGCGGCGCGGCTGCTGGTGGCGGTTTGTAGGAATTAATTGGTTTGACGTTCTGACTATACGCCGCCGCGATTTGACGGCTTTCTAGGTCCAAAATTTCGACGCGCACTGTGGTCGTGCCGGCACGCTTAAAGCCAAGCAATTGTGCGCCTCGACGTGACATATCAATTATCCGTCCGCGGGCAAACGGGCCACGGTCGTTGATGCGGACTTTTAGTGTCCGGCCATTGTTCAGGTTCGTCACGCGCACGACACTGGGCAGTGGGAGGGTCCGGTGCGCAGCGCTGAGTGAATTCATGTCAAATATCTCACCATTGGCGGTCTGCTTGCCATGAAATTGCGGTCCGTACCAGGAGGCGATGCCCGTTTCACGGTATCCGTAATCGACCTTTGGGTAATACCAGGCACCGTTTATTGTGTAGGGGTCGCCGATCTTGTAATGACCAGGCGTTTTGTCATTGGTCTTCGTGGCTTCCGTTGAGCCGGAAATTCGTTTAGCCGAAGAGACGACAAATTGCGTTTCAGCACATCCTCCAAGAAAGGTTAGCGAGATCGCAGCGGTGAGCCAGGCCCATCGATGAATCACGCAATATCCCCTCTATTTGGTGTATTCTTTAGCTCAGACTACTCAATGTTGTTATACTACCGTCCGGCAATCTGATCGGCAAGCCGTCCGACGGCCATGGCGAAATAATGACTGCGGTTCCAACGCATGATGACACGGTAGTTGTTGTAGACCAGAAATGCAGGCCCTCCGGCACCTGCCGGCAGGATGACGGAGGCGTCCAGGTCACTTTTAGGCAGTTGTGTTCCATCGGCGCGCGTAACGCCCTCTGACGCCCAACCAGACACCTTTTTACGAACCTTTAGATTTGCACGCTTGGGGTCGAAGTCTTCGAGTACTTTGACCTGGCGCCCCCAACGCTCGCCAGCGCGCCAGCCATGGCGGGAAAGATAGTTCGCTGCTGAGGCGAATACGTCGGCTCGGGTCTTCCAGATATCTTTTCGGCCATCCTTGTCGTAATCCACGGCATAGCCGACAAAACTGGACGGCATAAATTGTGGCTGGCCCATAGCGCCGGCCCACGACCCCATCATGACATTTGACTTGATGTGCCCGCCATCGATGATTTTCAGGGCTAGATGAAGTTCGCGCCGGAAAAATTTGCTGCGACGTCCATCATAAGCGAGGGTTGCGAGCGCATCGATAACCTTGAAACCGCCGGTGACGCGCCCGAAATCGGTCTCAATTCCCCAAAACGCGACCAAAAATTGCGGAGGCACGCCGAATTTTTGGCTGATTTCCGTTAGCAATGCCTTGTTCTCGGTGAACTTAACGCGTCCTTTTTCTACGCGCGATTGTGGTACGACGCGGTTCATATATTGTTGGAAAGTCAAGGTGAATTCGGGCTGCTTTCGGTCCAGTTCGATAACCCGCGGTATTGGCTTGACCCCAACTAACGCGGCATCGAGCGTCGCTTCTGAAATTCCTTTACCGTTTGCTTCTGCACGCAGCTCTTTCAGCCAAGCCTGAAAATCGGCGTCCGCGGGCGCCGCTAATATCACTGTAACTATCGTCACCGTTATCCAAGCCGCAATAGACTTCATCCCATCCTCCACGTTATCAGAACGGTTTTGCCATAAGGGTCTGTGACCCGCAATAATATCTGGAACGCCCCGCCTGCCCTTGCGACTGCTCAAGCTTCGCAGACAATTCCGGCGGATTTATGGCGACATCAACTAAACCGCCGCAGTTCTCGATGTAAAATGAAGAGGCCGCTACCGACGACGAAGATTGCTCCGACTAATGTGTTCGTGGTTGGAATATCTCCCCATATGATCAGACCGATCAGCACGGCCCATATCAACGTGACGTATTTATATGGAGTAACCACCGAGGCTTCGGCGAGGCGTAATGCTTCAACGAGAAAGAAATATGCGGCGCCTAGAATGAGCCCGTTGATGGCGAACATCCCAAGCTGGCGTGTAGAGATTGGCTCCCAGGAGAAAAGCGCCGTCGCGAAGCCAACGAACATCACCGCACAGGTTGAATAGAACAAGATTGCGACCGTTGTTTCGGTCCCGTGCATATGACGCGTTGTGATATCACGGATAGCGCCGCATAGGGCTACGCCGAGCGGCAGCAACGCAACCCATTGCAGTGCCGAGGCGCCGGACGGTCTCACCATCAGGATTACGCCACCGAACCCCGTTAGCACAGCCGCCCACCGGCGCCAGCCGACTTGTTCGCGCAGCAACAGAGGGGCCAATGCGGTAACGAAGAGTGGTCCGGCAAAGGTGATTGCGATCGCGTCAGCGAGCGGCATCAGACTTAGAGCGCCAACGAAGAGAAAGGAAGATAGGCAGACTAGAACGGCGCGCAATGCCTGCCCTCGATGATTGGTGACTTTTAGCGATGACAAGCCTCCGGCGCGCCAAGTCAGGAACGCGATCGGTGGCAGCATGAAAACAGCACGCATGGCGAGTAACTCGCCAGTTGGAAAATCCGAAGTCATCGATTTTTGGATTGCATCGTTGATAGTCAGCAGTAGGCCGCCCAATAGCATGCAAACGATCCCCCTACCGGAGGTAGTTTTGGCCATCTTCGGCGCCCTTATTGTTGACGATCAGGCAGTCATGGTAACAACTCCTCGTATTTTTCCCAGCACAAGACCTTTCTAGGAGCGCGAAACCATGTCCGAGCAGCATTGGACCGTTTATCTTTCCGGTGAAATCCACACCGATTGGCGTGAAAAAATTAGCGCCGGAGTTGAAGCCGCAGGGCTCCCAATCTCTTTCGTTTCGCCGGTTACCGATCACGCGTCAAGTGACGATTGCGGTGCCAATATACTGGGTTCAGAGCCCTCTTCCTTTTGGCATGACCATAAGGGAGCAAAGGTCAATGCGATACGCACCCGTACGCAAATTTCTCGCGCCGACCTTGCCGTCATTCGGTTCGGCGAAAAGTATCGCCAATGGAATGCTGCTTTCGACGCAGGCTACGCCACTGCGCTTGGCAAGCCGATCATCACACTTCACGATTCCGGACTGACCCACGCGCTTAAGGAGGTCGATGGAGCAGCGCTTGCGGTGGCCGAAACGCCGGCGCAGGTTGTACGCCTGCTTACCTACGTCACGGAAGGCAAACTCTAGAGATCGAAAGCGGCTTGCCAACGGTTCAAAAATTCAGAACATCCATCCCGTATCGTCAGTTGGCGAAGCAGGATCGCAACGGCGGTTCGCGCCTCTAGCGACTTAGCCGGAATTGTTTCCGGCTCAGCGCCATCGCGCAGCGCGTCGCTAAGGTCCTGTTTTAGCCGTACGATTTCTGGATCGCCGAAGATCCCGTAGAGGACCCGAAATGCACCGTAGGTCGCCTCGTCAAACGGTTCATCTGGCTGTGGGCGCGGTGGCTCAAACGACATACATATCTCGTAGCCAGCAGGAGCACGAAGGCCAAGCGACTTTTCGGGGATAGATCGACAACCGAAACTTTCGATCCGTCCAAGGCGCGATACCGCTACGTAATCGACGCCGAATTCGGCTATAGCGTCAGTTAATGCGTTATCCTTGCCATTGAAAACGGTACCTTCCCGTTCCCGCAGCAGTGCGCATAACCCCTTGTCCGCTGTGCGTAGGCATAGATCGACGTTGGGATCTCCCAAGCCTAGGTCGAACAAAGTACCGAGCTGGCCGATCGGTCGCGCGGCTAGAATATCATTGCCCAGCTCAGTTAAAACGGTGCGCTTTGCCATGTCAGCCTCTCCTTCTCGCAGGCAGAGGAGACCCGCTTGAACCCAGAGATCGACTGTCAGGTCTTCCGCTGGGACTAGCCGCGTCATCGCTGTCGTAATAATTCGTACGGCACCCGATGCCGTTACAATTAGACCACCCGCATAATCCAAAGAGATCTCGACCTCTTCATCTTTGTGGCGAGCGAATATCGCTTGTTCACCTATCCGCCAATCGGTTTCCGGATCACTCATATAGTCATGGATAACTTGGATAAAATCGGCGTGTGTATTCTGCACTAAGGGCTCCCGGAGCGTGAGGTGCTATTAGAAATTTTACTGTATAACTTTGGGGTATGTATATTCGAGATCTATCCAAACCGTTTAAGGTTGGTTGAGTGGTTGAAATTTTCAGTTTGCAAAAGGGGTTATGACAATGCCAGTTCCTTATTCGGGTGGATGCCAATGTGGCGCTGTTCGGTACACGTTGTCCATGGATCCAGAACGGTTATACACCTGCCATTGCACCGAATGCCAAACGCAATCTGGAAGTGCATTTGGAATGACAATGCTGGTTAGAGAAAACAGCTTAAATGTAACAGGTAAATTGAAGGAGTTTATTCGAACTTCTGATAAAGGAAATTCAGTTAAGGCCTATTTTTGCCCCGAGTGTGGTGTTCGTATTTATGGTCGTCCTGGATATGTTAAAGGAGTTTTATCATTAAAACCTGGAACGTTAGACGATACAAGTTGGTTAGATCCAAAAATTGCATTATGGATTAAAAGTTCACAACATTGGTTTGACTTACCTCGGTATACGGAAACCTTACAGGAGCAATAGTATTGCTATAATGCACCTGTCTTGAAATCCTAAATAGAACACCATTTTCCTCTACTGATACATTAAAGACCTCAGTAGACAACAAAAATTTATCTCGAGAAGTCGGATCATATCGTTATAAGGTGTAACAACATGAATATCGAATATATCACACTAATTTCAACCATAATAGGAACAATATCGGTAATTACCACATTACTATTTTTAATTTTAGAACTACGAAGAAACGTCTCACAATACAAATCTGCAAACTTAATAAACAGAGACAACCAGTATTACGATTTTACAAATTACTGGTCTAAAGAAGAAAATTTGAAAGTAGTTATGAAAGGTAGGGAGAATTATTCAAGCTTGAACGAGTTAGAAAAATTTAAATTTGAAAACTACATAGAAAATAGAGTAAGAATGTTTTCGTTTAGTGTTAATTCATCGAGAGTTTCAGACTCACTTATGTTTCATCGAAACAGAATAAATGAATTTTTTCAATTTGATGGGTCTTTGG